>CAZECB010000164.1:0-3933 GCA_964510745.1 uncultured Flavobacteriaceae bacterium
ACCAGTTTTATCTGCAAAAGCAGAAGCAGATAAGTTATAGTATGTAATAACTTTTTGGAGTCTTTGTATAAAATCTTCAGCATTTATCATGAGTATACAAAAGTAAACAAACTATTTGTATCTAGTAGCATTTATTTAGAAGATTACTTAATTGAATTAATAGTTTTATTTTGAATATTAATTAAACTAAAACTTTACTACAATAACGCAATTAATTGATTAATAATAAATTAAATATTTAAATTTAAATATAAAAAACATTGTTTACATTATTAAATTATTGATATACAATTGTAATAGCCCTTAAACTAAATGCTTATATACATGTATACATTATTCAACTATTTGGTTACATTTGTAAAATATTGTTTGATTACATTTGTAAATTAAATACATAGAATGTCATCAAAAATAAACCTTGAAGAAAGTTATAAAACATGCAAAGAAAAAACCTTATTTGGGAGATATATTACCAATTCTTCTATTAAGCCATTATTGGATAAATTAAAAACTTATGCTAAAGTTGATGTTATAGGTAGATCTGTAAACAACCTCCCTATATATGGAATTAAAATAGGTAATGGCAAAAAGAAGATTTTAATGTGGTCACAAATGCATGGTAATGAATCTACAACTACCAAAGCTTTATTTGATGCTCTTAATACAATAAAATCTAAACCTTTTAAAAACATATTAAATAGCTGCACCTTATATATTATTCCTATTTTAAATCCAGACGGTGCTTTAGCTTACACACGTTTAAATGCTAATGCTAAAGATTTAAATCGAGATGCACAAAATTTAACGCAGCCTGAGAGTCATGTTTTGAAAGAAACCTTCAGTACGTTTCAACCTGATTTTTGCCTTAACCTTCATGGACAGCGCACTATCTTTAGTGTTGGGCAAACCAATAAACCTGCAACAGTTAGTTTTTTAGCGCCAGCACAAGATAAAGAGTGCACAATCACCAATAATCGCAAGCGGGCTATGGAGCTTATCGCTATTATGAATAAAGAATTGCAGCAAATTGTTCCAAATCAAATAGGGATATATGATGATGCATTTAATATAAATTGCGTAGGTGATACATTTCAAACTTATAATGTCCCAACAGTATTATTTGAAGCAGGACATATTAATCAAGACTATAATAGAGAAGAAGTAAGACAGTATATATATATAGCTTTAATGTCATTAATAGATTATGTGTCTGATAATGATGTTTTAGGAGATAGATATCTTCCATATTTAAATATTCCTGAAAATGGAAAACAATTTTATGATATTATTATTAGAAATGCTGCTCTAAGTGATGCAAAAGAAAAGTCAATTACAGATATTGCTATTCAATTTGAAGAAACTTTATTAAATAACACGATAGATTTTATACCTAAAGTACATCAAATAAATGGCCTGAATACTTTTTACGGACATAGAGAAATTGATGCTGAAAACAATTTAGTTAAGACTAAAAATAAACCAACAATAATTATTGGTGATGTTATTAACTCCGTAGTAATCAATACTAAAGAATTTTTATTAAAACCTATAATTAATCGATAGTAGTAGTATTATTTTTAATAAAATTGATTAGTTTTGCTGACATATTTTATGAAAAAATTGAATTGCTATAAAAAATAATTGCTATGCCAAAATTTAGATTAGATGAAATAGATCATCAGATTCTTGATATGTTAATTGCTAATACAAGGATTCCATTTACAGATATTGCTAAAAAATTATTAATTTCTGCAGGAACAGTTCATGTTAGAGTTAAAAAAATGGAAGATGCAGGGATAATTAAAGGATCATCTTTAACTTTAGACTACCAAAAACTAGGATATTCTTTTATAGCCTATGTTGGCGTTTTTCTCCAAAATACATCTCAAACAAAATTTGTTTTAGAACGTATTAATAATATTCCTTATGTAACAGTAGCACATATTACTACAGGTAAATTTAATATTTTTTGTAAGATTAGGGCTAAAGATACATCACATGCGAAAGATGTTATTTTTATGCTAGATGATATTGAAGGTGTTTACAGGACAGAAACTATGATCTCTTTAGAGGAAAGCATTAACGACAAAAAACGTTTAATGCATTCTATTTTTAATGAATTGTAATATGGTGAGAGCATCAGAAGTTAATTCAAACGAATACAATCCTTACTACGGTAATTATATCACTTCTCTTGGTGAAACTGAATTAATTCAGGGCTTAAAAGAAAATTTAGAACAAACAGTTTCTTTTTTTCAATCCATACCTGATTCAAAATTAGATGCTGCATATGAAAAAGGCAAATGGACTGTGAAGCAAGTCTTTCAACACATTATTGATACTGAGCGTATATTTAGTTATAGAGCCCTTGCTTTTTCAAGAAATGACAGTACTGATTTACCTGGTTTTGAACAAGATGATTATATGACTAATGTAAATACAGCTCTTAAAACGAAATCAGATTTTTTAGAAGAATATAAAGCAGTGCGCAACGCAAGTATTATTTTTTTTAAAAGTTTGCCAAATGAAGCTTTATCAATTATCGGAAAAGCAAGTGGGAGTAGTATGTCTGCTAGAGCTGCTGGGTTTATGATTATTGGTCATGAGCGTCACCACTTTAATGTTATTAAAGAAAATTATTTAAGTTAGTTAAGAGTGGAGTAATAATAATCTAAGAATTGTAATAAAAGAACGCTTCTAAAATCAACTCATTTTCTACGATACAATCAATTCTTGGGATTCCAATATCTTCTAATAATAAGAAATTGATGTTTCCATGTGAGTTCTTTTTGTCGTACTTTAATAAGTCAATAATTTTGTCATAATCTAAGGCTTCAAATTCAACCCTGCCATACAGTTTTAAAATCACTGATTTAATTAGTTCCATCTTATCATTAGGGAAATCACATTGTTTATTAGAAATATAGATGGCTAATATCATCCCTATAGCAATAGCTTCTCCGTGAAGCAATGTATCTTTATTGGAGTTTTCTAAAAAATAAGATTCGATAGCATGCCCTAAAGTATGTCCAAAGTTTAAGGTCTTTCTGATGCCATTTTCAGTAGGATCTTTTTCTACAATTTCTTTTTTAATTAAAACTGATTCATAAATTAAATCATCCAAATCGTCTAGAGTAAACTCTTTTAATTTTGACATTTTATTCCAATAGGTCTCATCTTTTATAAGGCCATGTTTAAGCATTTCCGCAAGTCCAGAACGCATTTCATTTTGAGGTAGAGTATCTAAAAAAGAAGTGTCAATTAAGACCATATCTCCAAAGTTAATAACACCTATTTGATTTTTTAATCCCTCTAAATCTACTCCTGTTTTTCCTCCAACTGAGGCATCTACCATTGCTAAAAGCGTTGTAGGTACATTAATATATTTTATACCACGCCTAAAAGTGGACGCTACAAAGCCACCTAAATCTGTAATAACGCCACCTCCCAAATTAATTAGTAATGATTTTCTATCGGCATCTAATTCTGATAATGCATTCCATACACCAACACAAGCATCTATAGTTTTGTGTATTTCTCCATTTTCAATTTCAATAATTTCTAAATCAATTCCTGTTTCGATTTTAGATATAAAATTTGGAAGACATAATGTATGTGTATTGGTATCTACTAATAGGAATATTTTAGAGAAATTTGAAGATTTTATATATTTATTTAACTCCATATAACATTTTGAATTAAAATGAATTATGTAGCCTTCAGTAGCGATAGATTCCATACCTAATTATTGAAAAAATTTACATGTGAAAATAAGTAGAATTTTATTAAAAAAGCAGCATGCTAATAAATATATTTGTAACACTTAATTTGTTATAATGACCAATAAAATTTTTGACAATACAGAAATTGCGTTTAAATTAAAGTCCAACTCTCAATTAAAACGTGCTTATTTATTATTTAAAATGATATCCT
>CAZECB010000164.1:3943-5514 GCA_964510745.1 uncultured Flavobacteriaceae bacterium
TATCCTACTTTGGTTAAAGTAGGATCTAGTATGACAAAATTTGCATTAAAACTTAATTTACCAGTTAAAGGGTTGATTAGATCTACAGTTTTTGATCATTTTTGCGCTGGTATAAATGAAGATGATTGCCTGCCTGTAATAAGAAAATTATACGATTATAATGTAGCTTCTGTATTAGATTATTCAGTTGAAGGAAAAGAAAACGAAACACAATTTGATGCTGCTTTGCAAAAAACCTTAGAAATCGTAAATTTTGGAGATGCAAATGATGCAATGTCTATTGCTGTATTTAAGCCAACTGGTTTTGGTAGGTTTGACTTATTTGTTAAAAAAAGTGAAAAGATTGATTTAACCAAAGAAGAACAATCTGAATGGGATAGAATAATAGATCGATTTCATCAAGTATGTCAATTAGCAAAATCTAAAAATATTCAAGTATTAATTGATGCTGAAGAAAGTTGGATGCAGGATGCTGCAGACGATTTAGTAGAAGAAATGATGCGTGTATATAATAAAGAAACTCCTGTAGTTTTTAATACAATTCAAACCTATCGTTGGGATCGTTTAGACTATTTAAAAAAATTGCATCAACGTAGTAAAAAAGACGGATTTAAATTAGGTGCTAAAATTGTAAGAGGTGCTTATATGGAAAAAGAAAGAGGTCGTGCAAAAGAAAAAGGATATAAATCTCCTATTTGCGAAGATAAGATGGCTACAGATACTAATTTTGATAACACCTTACGATATATTTTAGATAATTTAAATGATATCTCATTATTTATAGGTACACATAATGAAGCGAGTAGTTATTTGGCTATGGCATTAATGAAAGAGTTAAGTATTGCTAAAAACAATAATAATATTTGGTTTGGACAGCTTTATGGAATGAGTGACCATATTAGTTTTAATCTCGCTGCTGAAGGTTATAACGTAGCTAAGTATGTGCCATTTGGACCTGTAAAAGATGTTATGCCATATTTAATTAGACGAGCTGAAGAAAATACCTCTGTAGCAGGGCAAACTGGAAGAGAATTAAACTTAATTCAAAAAGAACGTCAACGTCGAAAAAAATCACAAGATTGATTTTATTTATTGAACTGTAATAGATTTTATAATGGCTTTACGCTCACAATTATCTATAGTCAATATGATATTTTTCTCTTGATAACTATCTTCAATTACATATTGTTTACAATAATCTAATTTTGTATTACTTTCAGAGAAATTAACATTTCCATTCCTTAATACATAAGGGATTGCTATGGAATCTAAATGATAAACCTGAGCGTTTTTAGTAGCATTTTCAGAATACACCAAACGTTTTGTACTTATATTTTTTAAGACTCTTGCATTTGGTCCATAACTACAAGATGTTTTTTTTCCACTTAAAAAAAAAGCAAGGATTATAAGCCCTATAGAAAAACCACCTAAGTAATATCCAACACGTTGAATGAGTTTCATTTTCTAATTTAATATGTTTTGAAAAATATTTATTAGAGCTCTAAAAAATAAGAAGGTTAACATCACTATAGTCTAAATTAAACCAATCTGCAATCGATTTATTAGTTAGA
>CAZECB010000165.1:0-5510 GCA_964510745.1 uncultured Flavobacteriaceae bacterium
GGTTTGAGCAAATACTAAAAACGAAAATAATAACGAAATTATAAAACTTAGAGTAATTTTTTTCATAATATTTGGATTTACGAATTTAAATAAACACTTAATAGTACTAATAAAAATTTCACTAGCAAATTTTTATAAATAAAATTTTTTAAAAGTTAGAGAACTAATAATTAGCTTTTCTAAGATAGATAGCTAAGATATAAAATCGTCTATAAAATTCAAGAGTAATCTCCAAAATGAATTTTGTTAATTTTGGTTTTACCGGGAGTAATAACTAAAAAGAACTCCAATTTGAAGTTCTTTTTAGTTATATATAGTTGATTAACTTATAGTTAGTTAATGAGTACTTTTTTAGTAAGTGTCCCTTCATCAGTATTTAATTTTAAAATGTATGCACCAATACTTAAACCTTTCACACGATATTCAACTTGCTCATCATTAGGTATATTCTGTATATCATAAACAGATTGCCCTAAAAGATTCACAATTTGTAAATCAGTAATATTCTTAAAAGTAGGGTTTACTATCACAATGTTTTTATTATCATTAGAGTAGTATACTTCAAGGTTTTCAATTGCATTATCATCACTACTTAGTGTGCTATTAGCTGTATCTTCAAACATAAGTTCAAAACGATCCAGATATTCACCAGCAAGTAAGAAGAATTCATAATCACCATCTTCTCTTAAATTATGCATAAGATCTAATTCTTTGTCATGAACAAATATCTCTAACTCATCAGGTACATTTTCAAGTCCATCAATAGTAAAGCTATTATTCCCATCATTTCCAGTAAATATTCCAACCGGTAAAATAGTATTGTTGTCAATCACATCAATACCTTGAATATTAAAACGTCCATCTTCAACGACCCAGAACATATCATCTATTTGTGCTTCGTTTAAAGGTGCTTCATATCCCCAGTCAATACCAGCAGTTGTATTAGGATCAACAGTAACTAGCATTTGTCTGTGAAGTTGATTTACTGTATTTACAGCAAAGCGTATTTTCATCCTGTCATCAATAAGAGGATTACTGTTTGTAACAGTAGTACTATCATCATCATTAGTAGCACTAGACGTATTATCAACTCCAAAAGTGATGTCTTTTTCTTCGATACCAAAGAATACGGAAGTTCCAATCATTTCAGGAACAAAACGGCGTTGTCCATTATTGAAGTTAATGTTTCCATCACTTTCAGCAAATACAAAGAACCCTTGTCCTACAGGAATAAAACGTCCAGGGATAAGGCTTCCCATTTGCCCTGTAGTATTTAACCCAGGGTGACTTACTGCATTATCACTAAATGACATTGCAGGTGGTGTTCCTCCAGCTAAACTATAAGTAGCATATCCACCTTGATAGTCAAGTAAATTATGAGTAGCTCCACCAAAGTGATCCCAGAAGTATAAGGTTCCGTTAAGTCCAGCAGACTGTCCATCAACCACAGGGGCATTATCTAAAATAAACTGATTAGCATCAATTGCAGAAGCGTATGGGTTACCAACTAAATAATTGTTAGTAGCACTTACAGGAAGATTGATGTCTCCATTATTAGGTTTTCCTTGTGTGACATAGTTTTGATTGAGCTCAACACTACCTCCAGTATCTTCAACTCCTTTAAGGGTAAACCCTTCTCCAGGAAGAATTGTACCTGTACTACGTACTTGTTGAAAACCAGCAATATCTCCACCAGTGAAATCGGCAAATTTAAAGATCCAATAATCAGCAATAGTTATAGGTGTAGGCGTAGGAACACTAGGAGTTGCTAATACACCAGGGGCTCCATTAAACCCAGCAGTATCAAATGTAATTGCTAATGGATTGTCAGGGTCAGACCCATCCATATAAATATCCTCAAAAGAATAGGAGTTATTGTTAGTAGAATTATTTATGGTTCCTACAGGAGAAGACCAATAATTATAGGTATATAGGTCACGAGTACCTTGTTGATCTTTTTCAATAAATCCAGTACTAGTAGGATCTAAGTCACTATCAATATCTTGAATTAATTGAGATTCTCCTTGAAGGTCTATTTTTCCATCTAATTTTAGATAATGTGATATTTGTAATCCGTTACCAGTACCAATACCTGTGGTAAGATTGTTAGTTCCCATAAGAGTAAGTTCACTATCAGTATCATCAACGATAAGACCTAATAAAGATCTAGCACCATTATTAGTTCCTTCTGGAATAATGGAGTTATCCATTTCTATATTATGCGTTATTCTAGCTATATTCCATCCAATGGCTATGCCTGGGTTAAAAGGAGAGGCTTGTCCAGGAATAATGCTTTGAACACTACCATTAAGCCAAGTTGAAGATGTATCCCAATCACCATCATTAGCAGACTCATAAGGAAGTGGAGCTGTTTGTGCCTGTGTACTATTGATAAGTTTAGGGAATCCATTGATATTATTATCAGATTCATCTTGAATAACGTTATTAGTCATGGTATAATAACCACTAAGATTAGTCCAAGAAAGTCCAGAAGAAATATCTTTAGGAATAACACGCCCTCTTACAGCACCTCCATTATTTTGAATTTCTTGATTCATCATTTCTCTGATTTGTAATTCAGATAGAGCCATATCCCAAATACGAACTTCGTCTATAGCTCCTGTAAAATGATTTCTAGCTTCATCACAAGGAAAATCACTATTATACATACCACCAATGATAAATTTTTCGCCGTTATCTACAGTTGATGTTGCGCCACTGGAGCTTATAACTTGTTCTCCATTAATATATATAATTCCATTAGTTCCGTCAAAGGAAGCCGTGATTTGATACCATAACCCGTTAGTTATAGATTCAGGTGAAGTAACATCTAGGATTTTAGTTCCTGCATCATTATACCAAGCCAAATTTGGTTGATTAACACTATTGATAGATAAGTGATACCCTCTTTCATTTCCAGGTTTAACATCTCTTTTTGAGATAATACCCGCTTCACTAGAGGGTGTAGCTGTTTGACGTACCCATGCTTGTAGAGTAAAGTTGCTTGTTATATTATGTTGATCTCCAAAATCAATAAAATCGTTTACACCATCAAAGTCAATAGGAGAGTTAGATGCCCTCCAATCTTGATCGTGTAAACCATCTGTAATAGGATGCGATATTGCATTTAAATTATTATTTGATGCGTCAAAAATACTATCGTCATTATCAAATCCATCATCTAAACCATCTTGATCAGAATCAGTTCCAGTAAAAATACCCGTATCAGAATTTGGAGTATCACTTCCATTTATTAAACCATCACCGTTTGTATCATGCCCTTCTATATTATCATTTTCGCCATCATCATCAGAATTAATATCTAAATAATCCGGAATACAATCAAAATCAGTATCAATTGGTATTAAAGCATTTCCGCCAAAGCCACTAATACCATCAAATATATCAGCAATCCCATCCTGATCAGTATCAGTTGCGTCATAAACTATAAATGCTGTTGTTGTTTGAGCTTCAATATTATCAGTTATACCATCATCATCACTATCGATATCTAGGTAATCTGGAAGCCCATTAGCATCAGAATTAGCATTTGGATAACTATCTGCAAATCCATCATTATTAGCATCACCACTAGTTATTGATAAACTTCCTAGGCCTTCAAAAGGATCATGATATCCATTTGTGTTTGCGTCTATAAATCCATCTAATAAACTATTGTTATTTGTATCATCAGCTCCAATTTCTGTAACATCAGAAATACCATCATTATCACTATCTAAATCTATACGGTTGTCTAGAGAATCATTATCAGAATCTAGGATTCCAAAGTTAGATCCATTGTCATAAATATCTACTATTCCATCACTGTCAGTATCTGTTAAAACATCAACAATTCCATTGCCATCAGTGTCATAACCTCCTGACTCTACTAAATCAGGAATACCATCATTATCACTATCTAAATCCAAATGATTAGGTATATTATCTGAATCTATATTATCTGCATTACATGTAAATTCTAAAAGTTGAAAGTTATCAACTAATAATCCAGCTGCTCCGTTACCTCCACCATGTCGACTAGCTATTAAACGAATAACATCTGTACCTGTGGCAGTAAAAATAGCAGAGAAGGTATTAGAGTCAAATGCATTAGGTTCATTAAAAACAGCTTCTCCAAAAAAAGTGCCATTAATAAACAAGTCTCCACCAGCCATATTATTAGCTACATTTCCTGTATAATCATAAGATAGTTTATAAGCAACACCTGGAATTAAAGTTGTCAATGTTTGTTCAATACCATTACCGGTGTAACCAGGTATTGTACTTAAAAGTGTGCCAGGAGGATCTGCTGCATTTCCTTCTGCGGGTCCACTTCCTAATATATCTATAAATTGATCTCCATCTGTAAAAGCAGAAACTGCAGCTGTACTGGCAGGACCAAAAGCTGTTACGTTAGCAACATCAATATCACCAACAATGGTCCAATCATTGAATACTAAAGGAGGAGCTAGAGGTACTGTCCCACCTAATCCAATAATGGCAACAGCGCCATTTATATCAGTGTTTGGCATTTCAAAAGAACTATTTGCTATATGGTTAAACGCTGATGGACACTCAATTTCATCTAAAATACCATCATTATCGTCATCTAAATCACAAACATCACTTATACCATCACCATCAGTATCTATATTACCTGATAAAATTGGATCACATGGGTTAATAGTAGCTCTTATTAATACGTTATCTATAAATAGTTGATCATTATCTTGATTTGCATCACAACGTATTCTAAAACTTGTATTAGTGGTGAAGGTTATCATTGAGGTGTTTATGGTGAAAGAAACTCTATCTACAACTCCATTATTAAAATCTGCTCCATGTACTAAATTCCCTAGTTGTGTTGGATAAGTTACGCCTCCATCATTAGAAAATTCAATAAAAAAATCCTCAACATTTTCAAAGCTATTTGTTTGATATTCAAATGTTATTGTAGCAGATTGATAAATGGTTAAATCTATATCATCTGTAAACATTGATGAGGCCACTCCTGAATTATCTTTAAGTCTTACAGCATTACCAAAGGGTGTGTCTGTTCTTCTTTGTGAATCATTACCTGGGCCTACATTCCATATTCCTAAATTTATTTCAAAATCTTCAGAATCTATTGTTGCTGGTTGAGCAAAAGCAGTAATAGATATAAAAAAAATAAATGTAGAGGTAAAAAATCTTAGTAAAAAAGTAATTTTTTTCATAAGCAGTTAATTTTTGAGAGAAACTCAATAGTTTAATTTAATAGTTTTGGGGACTAATTAATTACGTTACAAATATACATTTTGTATCCATGAAGAGCAAAAATAATCGATGAAATGCATATCGTTAAAATTTAAATTTTTGATTATCAAATAGTTAAAATATATTTAATTGTATTATATAAAACTCATTTTATAATTTTTTTCTTACTTTTTTATAAACTATAGCTTTAGTTATGAGTTATTACTTTAATTATGATTTGTATGTCCGTAAATAGTCCTAAAATGAATTAATTT
>CAZECB010000166.1:0-5493 GCA_964510745.1 uncultured Flavobacteriaceae bacterium
TAAGAGTTGAGTAAACTGTTGTTTTACTAACTCAAAATTATCTGAATTAGGAACTGGAATACGATTAACATCAATAAAAAAATCTTCAAAAGGACCATTGTATACAGATAACCCAGAGACACTCATTGCTCCAAAGGTATCACCATGAAAACCGTCTTCAAGTGCAATAATTTTAGAACGCTTTTCTTTATTATTAAAATGATATTGTAGTGCCATTTTTATGGCGATATCTACAGAGGTTGATCCATTATCACTAAAAAATAATTTTTCTTGATTTTCAGGAAGAATATCAATTAAGGCTTCAGATAATTTTATAGCAGGCTCGTGGGTAAATCCAGCAAAAACTACATGATCCAATTGTTGCATTTGTTGATGTACTTTGTCAATAATATAGTCATTACAATGTCCATACATACAAGTATACCAAGATGCAATACCATCTATATATTCATTGCCATTGTCATCATATAATACTACACCTTTAGCCATAGTGATAGCCAAATGTTCAGGATGTAATTGATGTTGTGTTAATGGATGCCACAAATGTTTTTTATCACGTTCTTTTAATGTCATATTACTTTCCTGCGTAGGCAGAAATCTTTTTTAGTATTGGTTATTTTATTTTAAAAAACTCACGAAATTCCTGCTTACAGAAGAATTTGTCGGCATAAGATTTAATTACATTTTTATCAAAATAAGGTTCTTCTTCTATATGTCCAACAACAGGGATATTCGTCATTTTTTGAATGATATGTTCTGTAGATTTATGTTCATCACCACTGTAAATAAGTGAGATGTCAAAACCTTTTTCTTTTAAAAAATTTAAAGTTAATAGCGTATGGTTGATACTCCCCAAATAATGTCGAGATACTACAATTATTTTATAGTTAGGCTTTATAATATCTGCAATGGTTTGTACATTATTTAAGGGAACTAGTAAACCACCTGCACCTTCAATTACTAGATTATTTTTAGTTGTTGGTCTTTTTATTTTTTTTAAATCTATAGAAATGCCGTCTATTTCAGCGGCACCATGAGGGCTCATAGGTGTTTTTAAGTTATAAGTACTTGAATGAAATTTCGACTTATGATTCGAAATTAAACGTTCTACTTTATGAGTATCTGTATTGTTTAATTCGCCAGCTTGAACAGGTTTCCAATAATCAGCTTCTAAGACTTCAGTTAATATAGCAGAAGTTATCGTTTTTCCTACATCTGTTGATATACCAGTAACAAAGTATGTATTCATATTTTTTTCTTAATTGGAAATTCAGTTTTACAATCGTCACAAATATATTTGTACCGTGTATGAAAAGGCAACGTGCCACTTAATAACCCAAACAAAAACGCTAGTAATGATTTAAAACTTGTTATAGTTGAAAATAACTCAATATGCTGTTGATTACAATTAGGGCATTTTATAGTTTGTCCATTATCATCAATTGAATAGGCTTTTATAGATTTTAAAATATCTCGCGCTTTCCATTCATCTTTAAAGTTGACTTTAAGTTTTACACCACCAATTGCATTACTGACTAAAGGATCAGTATCAATAGTTAAATTATCAGCCAAAAACACGTCAATTCCATCTGCTTCTAATCGTCCTTTGGCAATTTGAGCTTCAGAAGAATATTGATATTTTGCGATAGTAACAAAGGTGCTTTTTGTCATATTACAAATGTAGCAAGTAACTCTAAGACTTTGGTTATTTCTGCTTCAGAATTATGACTGTGAATACAAAAACGTAAACGCTCTTGTCCTTTTGGAACTGTAGGCGATAAAATAGGTTTTACATTAAATCCGTTAGCATGAAATTGATTAGCTAAAGATTTTATAATAGTATTGTCAGAAATAATACAGCACTGAATTGCAGATTGACTTTCAATAAAATAAGCATTGAGGTTGAGTTTAATTATTTGAGTTTTAAAAAACTGAATATTATTTTGCAATTTTGCAATTGCATTTGTAGGTTGAAGTTCTTGATAAGCACATTTAATAGTTGCTAGTGTATGAGGCGGTAAAGCTGTTGTATAAATAAAAGAGCGTGTAAAATTAATGAGATAATCTCTTAAATTGTTTGAGCCTAAAACTGCAGCACCATGAACTCCTAAAGCTTTACCAAACGTGATAAGTCTAGCAAAAATTTTGCTTTGTAAATTTAACTGTTGAACCAAACCTTTACCATTGCCAAATACGCCTAATGCATGTGCTTCATCAATAATTAAATAATATCCATTTTGATAGCAAAATTCACATAAGGTTTTTAAATCTGGAGAATCGCCATCCATTGAAAACACAGATTCTGTAATAATATATATGTCGCTAATAGATTCATTAAGACGATGTACTTTTTCTTTTAAATCATCTAAATCATTATGTTTAAATTTATAAGCTTTAGCATTACTAAGTAAAATCCCATCTCTAATAGAAGCGTGACTATATTCATCATAAAAAATCACATCGCCTTTTTGAGGAACAGAAGCAAAAAAACCAATATTAGCGTCATAACCAGAATTAAAAATTAAAGCTGATTCACTTTGATGAAAATCACTAAGTAAAGATTCTGTAGTAGTGTATAATGAATGATTGCCGCTAAGTAAACGTGAACCTGTAGCTCCGCTTTGAAGTATATTGTGATCTAATAAATACTGATGCGTATTATTAAAAATAGTTTTAGATTTTGATAGTCCTAAGTAATCATTAGAACTAAAATCCACTAAATCGTTTTCAATACCAAGTGAACGAAAAGCATTATTTGTTTTTCGCTGATTGAGTTTATATTGAAGTTTTTTAGATAATTGCTTCATTAGTGAAGCAAAGGTATTATTAAATCTAAATAGTTAAGCTTATTTCAGTGTTTTTAAAAGTATCTTTATTGATTAATTTAAAGTTACCTTTATTAGTAGCATCTAACACATCAATATTTAATTCTTCAGCAATAAAGAATGCTTTTTTAAATGCATTTTTATAATCTGACAACGTAATAATATTAGCTCTATTATTAGCTTCATTCCATACATTAAGCTCATATTTACCATTAGTTTTAAATACTGAAATGTATTGAGGGTGTGCTAATTTTTGCCATTTCCTTCTATATTTAAGAATACCTAGTGTATAGGTGCGACGCATTTTATGACCTTTTAAATCTAACTTTACTTTTGAATTAATGATGTGTTGATAGGTGAACATCACTAAAAATCCAAATCCCCAAATAAGATACATGTAAACCACAGCATTCGTAACATCAGGTCTAGTTGCTACATATAATAATATATATATAGTTGCGATTATAAAAAGAATGTAAGCAGAAATGATAGTAACTGTTTTAACACACAGTTTTTGAGGCTCTTGAATAATTAAATCTTTAGTTTTCATCTGTTTTGGTTTTTGTTGGTAAATCAGATGTAGGCTTTCTATAATTATAGCTGAATTGGGGTGTAACGTAATTAATTATGAATTATTGTGTAACAAAGTTAAAAAATATTATTTGACTTTAATTTGTTAAATAAAGCACTTTGTCGAGAAAATATGATCTTTTTTATTAAAAATGAGCATTTTATGAAATACATTTCAGCATTTTGTAATAAATACAAAGAAATAACTTATTTTTAAATGATAAAAAATTATTGATAAACAATAATTTTATTATATATTTGTATTGTCAAAAACTAACGACTATGAAAACAATACAACTTTTAAAACTTCTTATTACTATTATTTTTTGGGGAATGATCTTGGTTCTTGGGTTAAGTATAGTGTTTCTTATACTATTATTAATTTTTGATAATTTATTTCCGCCGTTTTTACAAAATTTGAATATGCTTTTTAGAGGAACATTTCCTTGGCAAGTGTGGATTGCACCTGTAGCGTCTGTTTTAGGCTACATACTTTTTATAATGGCAATCTATTACTTAAAAAAATGTATTACGCCAATACAAGAGCGCAGATTTTATTCAGAAGAAGTGATCTTAAATTTAAAAAAATCTGGACGCTTATTTATAATAATCGCTATAGGGGTTAGTCTTATAAGAATTGTAGGAGTATTTATATTCAATAATTTTGCAAATAATATTATTGCAGGTACAAGTTTTGGTGGATGGAATGTGGTTGGAGCTATACTATCAGCTGTAGGAGGGATTAACTTCTTTCTTTTGATTATAGGATTATTCTTATTAGTGTTTAGTAGTGTCTTTGAAGATGGAAAATTAATAAAACAAGAAAATGATTTAACGATATAACTATGAAACAGCTAGCACTTTTATTACTTATTTTAATACCTTTTTCTTCATTTACACAAAATGAAAAACGACGATTTGTAGATACTGAAAATCAAATAAAAAAATACAGAGTAGACTCTCAAAAATATTGGGATAAAAATGATAGTGAAAACGCACTAAAATATAACGATTCAATTAAAGCTTTAATTATTGATAGCTATATAGAAAATCATAAGTTCATAAATATAGATAGCTCAACATATAGTACTTCAAATAATAGAAAAAAACCACTTTTTTTACAAGTCACTGCTTCTTGGTGTGCGCCTTGTAAGGCAGAAATTCCTGCATTAAATAAAATTGTAGAAAAATATGATGATAAAGTAGATTTTGTACTACTATTTTGGGATTTAAAATCTGATTTGCTCAAGTTTTCAGATGAATACGATAAAAATATTGTATTAGTTCCATCACCAGAACAACAGAACGAGCCAACTACTATTGAAATAAGTGGGTTTAGGCATATCACAGGATTCCCTACAAATTACTTAATAACCTCAAATAATAAAATCATTAATTATTCGCAAGGAGCCGTAATACCATATAATGGTACAAATCCAGAAACTGGTGAAGAAATTGCAATAACACAAGAAGATGCTGATAAATTTAATTATGAGCGTTTAGAAAAAGAAGTTGAAGAATTACTTAAAAAAGAAAACTCTAAATAATAATTTTATATGAAAATGTTTGGTAAAAAATCATTGTCTACAGTATTGTATTGGTTGTTTTTAGTAGTATCTATTCTTTTAATGTTATTCTTTTTTTATAGGTTAATATCTTTACTTTCAGGAGAAACTTTAGAATACTCTGAAGATGGTAAATATGTAATTCAAATGTTTGGCGATCAATTGATATACACGCAACCTGATGATTATGTAAAATCACGTAGAGATGGTATTTTCAATATTATATATTTAAGTTTTTATTTCTTAATCATTTCATTGATTTTTAAAAATATTAGACTAGAAACTATATTTTCAAAAAGAGTAATTAATATATTAAAGTTGTTTACAATTTTTTCATTCTTTAATTTATAATATAACTACATGGGGAGAAAGCTGATTTTTTATAGACGCTCTTTTTGAAAACTCAGCATATGTAATGGCTGGTTTTTTCTCACTATTTATGGCAGCAATTTTTAAACAAGGACTTAAAGTTCAACAAGAAAATGATTTAACGATATAGTAAAATGAATAAAAAAAGCCTTAAATACCAACAA
>CAZECB010000167.1:0-5490 GCA_964510745.1 uncultured Flavobacteriaceae bacterium
TAAAACTTATATTGGTCTGTCCACTTGAATCTACTTTATATACTTCAAAATGATAATTGGTTTTCCCTTTCTTGTTAGTCTTTCTTGATTTATTTTCGAAAGATTTGCCTAAAAAATATACTGTGCCATCATTATCATTTATATCAACACTTTCATAGTCAAAGTACTTGTCTTTTATGTTTTTTTGGATTAACTGCTCATAGATTTGTTCAAAATTGTTATTAAATACAAATATTTTGTGTGTTTCTTTATTCTTGTTATTTATATCGAAGTTTATGGCAAAAAAATTATTATTGGCAGACATTATAACTTCCCCAGCATGATTATTATCATATTGAGAAAAATTACTGATGAGAAAAGGGAAAACAGTTACTCCAAAGTATTTCTTTTGATCCTTTTCTGAAAGTGACAAGATTTCTTTAGTACTAAATTTTAGGTTTTCTAAATCAGCAGATACAGCGTTAAAAGAAATTTTATCTTTTTTTTTGTCTATTATGTATTCAATTAGATGTAATTGATTGTCTTTAATAAATGCATTTTTTAGCACATTATCATCTACCACCTCATAGTCTACCTCTTTCAGAAGTTTTAGTTTTGAATCAAAATGTTGAATATAATAGCCTTTAAGTTTTTTCGAATACCCACCATAAAATTCTCTAATTGTAACAAGCCCCCCATTACTATCTTCTAAGGAATATTTTAAGGAACTATTCTTTTGAGAGTCTTTAAAAATTTCACTTTTTACTATTGAAATATCTTGTGCATTAATATTAAAAGCTGTTAATAATAAAATAATTAATGTAATTTTTTTCATATTTTAATTGTTTTGTTATAATCTAGACTAACGACAAATTTAGTTATTAATAATCTACCTCTCTCTTTTCTGTCCTTTTTTCACTCGTTAGCCCCAGGAATTAATCGGATTCTGATGTAGAGGATGTTTGCCAATGGTTTGTGTGAAATGCGTTTTAATGCATTTTCACATAGTGTTTAGTTTTTTATTTTTCAATTGTTTGATCTTGTAATTCTAAAGTATTCCAATTATTGTTATTTAACATATCCATTGCTGCGTTATATGTCTTAAGGTAATTATTATGATTTTTGGATAAGATATTTGCAAATTCGTTATTCGGATTATTTAATTCATCGATTGCATATTGTAGATTAGTTTTAGCATTTTTTCTGTCCCCTTCATTATATAATATCCAAGCATAATCATAATAGTCTTCAGGATGATTGTATTCATTAGATGGATCAATATACGAGATTTGAAATAATTTGCTCTCTTTAGTAATGAAGGATAAAGAGAGAAGTAAAATAATTATCCCTAATACTACTTTACTAGCAGAAAACACATATTTTTTCTTTAAAATTAGAAACAAAGAGACTGCAATCGTTAAGAATGCTGCAATAATTAACTCTTTCGAGCCTGGCCAAAATAAAATTTTAAAACAATATGTTACGCTACAAAATCCAATAGTTGCAAATAGAATAGATTCAGGTATTTTAGTTTTTTTAATAATTGAGTAAATCAGAATAGCAATTGAAATAAGAAACAAAATCTGACTTCCAATGATTATCATAAGGTTACCAAAAGGCCATCTCATTAATCTGAATAGGGTTCCAAAAATTAAAGGAATAGAAATAAGCATCATTACAGACTCAATTCGATGTTGCTTCTTTATCAAAGCCATAATGCCATAAACTGGAATCAATATAGCTAAAATTAATACTCCTAATATTAGGATTTTATTGTTACCTATAAAAGGAATTAATATCCTAGATATTAAGCCTAAAAGAGTTAATCCAAAACAAAAAAGAAGAGTATATTTAAGTGTTTTCATTAATCTGATATTATTAATTCTAAGCAACGTTTTTATAATTCACTGTAAATTAATTGCTTTAATTCCATTCCTTCCGTAAAACGTTTCCTCAAAGTAATTAATTTTTCAGAAAATAGAAGAATGCTCATTAAGGGACATGTTTTGCACAAGTTAAAGAGACATAGTTTACACTAAATTAGTTTCTATTCTTGTTGCTTGTTGTTTCTTTCTTTCTTAGATTCTTTTCATCAAAGAAACCTAAAAATACATTTCTAAAAAAGACTTTCCAAATCCCATTCCCAATATCTTCAACTGTAATGTGTTTTCCTTTTAAAGCAGCAGATACATATACCCAATAATACGATTTCCATCTGACAACTCCACTCTTAGTAGCTTTAAGTATTTTGTATTTAAAATCATATTCAAAGTTTACTATTTTTCCAGGGAATGGTCTTGTCGAAAACTCTTGTATATCAGCAGGTGTTTTCATATCTAAAGCTTCATGTGGTCTTATATTATTATATTGTTTTACGAAGTGATTTAAACGTCGCTGTTGTGCTTTTAAATCATAGGCAGCATACATTGTTACCTACTGGCTTTATTACCGTACACTTGCTAGCGTTTGCAGAAGACATACTCTTTGATAAGTTTTGGCTTGTACGGTTGGCTTTTGAGCGACTTGGCAATACACATGGCTTTAGGAGTTGGCTATTTTTACACTCGAGTTAATTCATCCATTAAAGCTTTACGCTGTGGATATTGTTTCCTAAATAATTCTATTAACTCATTTACTTGTTCATTACCCCCTAATTTTTTCATTCTACGTAAATATCTACAAGCTGTTTGATAATGATTTCGCCCAATATATTTTTCTACATAATTCGTAATTCTTTCGCTGTATAAATCAATTAATTCTGGAGAATAGTCTTTTGATAAATACTGTTCGTTTTGTTGGATATTTTCCATTGAAAGGTTTTGTTTAAGCATAATAAACAATCTATCCCACCATTCTTCTTTTATGTAAATATTTCGTATTAATTCAGTGTAAGTCCATCTGTTTTTGGGAGTAATTTCTTTTATTATCTCTTCTAAAAAGGGGTGCCATTTTTCATTTTCAATATTCTTTTTAAGAATTTGATAGTAATCTTGCTCGGGATGAAAATTATCAATAAACAGAAATCTTGAATATTTAATAATTTTTAAAGTGTCTTTTTGTGATTGAGCAACTTTCAGTAACCAATTATACCAAACTTTAACCAAGCCGGGTTTGTCTTTTTTATCACATTTAATTCCGTCTTCTGAAAGTTGTATTACTCTTTTAAAATCTTTGCTTTTAAATGCTTTTTCAATTTCTTTTATTCTTATTAATGAATTTGAAATGTGCTTATCGATGTATTTCTCAACTTCTTTTTCATCCTTAAATTTTCTTAATAAATCTAATTTAAAGGATTGAGCTCTTTCTCTTTCATAACCCCCATTAACGGATTCTAAACAATCAAGAATTATATCTGCATCACTTTCTTTATCTATTAATTTACAAGCAGTACGAAGCATTCCTAAATGCCAATCCCAACCTTCAAATAGTTTTTGTTTAAAAGCAGAAATACAGTATTCAGATATTCTCTCTTTTAAATCTTTTGGGAGTTTTTCTTGTGTTAAATTGGAAAGTAACTCAATAGCCGATTCTATAAAGTAGCCTAAATCTCCATTGCTGTCATCTCCATACTGAAAAGCTTCTGTCATTTCTTCTAGTAAAGCGATGCTGATGAAGAACACATTTTCAAAATTATTATTAGCTAAATACTTTTTGGCATTTTCTAAAAATGGTTCGGTTGTATTTACTACATATTTCATGTCCGACCAACCTATCCAACCATCTCTTCCTGCTGCTGATTGCAATATGGAATGAATTTGTTTTTGGTAAAACTCTTTCGATTGATTTTGACTTAAATGACCAAATGATGCTAAAAAGTAATTCCTGAATTTCTTATCTGTTTTACTATTCTCTTGTACAAAATCTATAAGCTCATTGTGTGAAATTGTTTTTAATAATTCTTTAACTTGTTGAGAAACTGATTTTGTTTTTTTCTTTCTTGGTTTAGAAATACTCGGTTGATTTAGTCCTAATTCATCTTGTTTTAAATGAAAAATTATTGCAACTACGTGTTTGCAAACGGGACCCATATCGTAAGGGCAATTGCAATTATGTTCAGTAAGGGTATTGTTACTAATCTCTAATTGAACAGTGTACTCTTCTGTACCTGAAACGATAGCTTCATATTCTCCGTTTGAAATTTCTGAAAAATCAGTTATTGCTCCACCTTTAAAATAGGACAATCCTCTTTTTAATATTTTTTCATCAATGAGTTGCTCAAATTCGTTTAAAGGTATTTTCATTGTTTAGATGTAAAATGGCTAATTATTCTGATTTCAAGATTGGCTTTTTTCTATATCATAAATCGTTTCTGATATTTCAATTCTAAACCATTATTTAAACATTTTGTGATTGCGTTTTTGAGGCCATTCTTTTTTGTTTTACTCTAACTAGTAGTTGGTTTAATTCTTTATTTCGTTCCAGTTATTTATTGAGACTGCTATTAAAAATCCTATTACAACTAAGGTGATTTATCGAATACATATGTAATGAAATTAGGTTGCTTATTTTCTTTTGAACTCTTTCTATTTAAAAAAAAAATAATCTTATTATTTCGTTGAAAATACTTTTTAATTCAAGAAATCAGTTTGATTTTCCAAATTATGAATAATCTATATATGTTTAGTATTAAATGTTTTTCAAAAACTTTTTTACTGCAAGCCAGTAACCTTCGTTATCATTAAACTTATTCCATAAAGCTCTAGATCCATGATTTCCTTTAGTTTTTGGGAGGTATGATACTTTTGTAGTAGTAGGGATTACATCATAAATTGTAATCCAATTTCCTTTTTCGCTTTTAGCAGAAGTAATAAATACGGGTACTTTTATTTTTGAAGCGCTATTTTTTATAAAGTTATCTTTTCCAAAATATTCTCCTGGAGAAAATGATAAAACTGCTGCTACATTATCAGGATAATCTCCAGCATATTTTAATACAAGAGAAGAGGAATAGGAACTACCCCATATAATTATTTTTTTAGGTTTATAGGTGTTTTGAATATATGAAACAGTAGCTTCTATATCTTGGAATGCATCTATAAATGCAGTTTCCTTTCCCGTTTCTTTTGCTTTTTTATTTGTTAGATTTGTTATGTTGTTAACTTCTCCTCCAGAACGTTGGTCTACAGCAAGGCAAGTAAAGCCTAATGTATTTAACTTAGGAGCAATCTCTTTATATTCTCCTCGACTCCATCCTGCTTGATGAAAAAGGAGTATAAAGGTTTCATTGTTAGCTCCTTCATATAAGTCGGCTGTAATTTGCAAACCATCTTTAGAAGGATATTTAATTGTTTTCTGGGCAAATGTTAATAAGCAGCTAAAACTGAAAATGAGTGTGTATATAGTTTTCATAGAATATAATTATAATAAATAACAATAGAGGTTTAAATGAAATAAGTCTTTATAAGAATACCTTACTTACAATAAACAATATATTATTATTTTAAAAAGTAATTGTTTTTAATGACTATGTGTTTTATTAAAAATGTTTAAAAAATACAAGCTGTATACTAT
>CAZECB010000168.1:0-1400 GCA_964510745.1 uncultured Flavobacteriaceae bacterium
CTAAAACAAGTAACATTGGAGCTCCTGGTTCTTTCCAGTTGGTTACACTTGTGTTAAGCTTTGCTATTAAATACCTAATATTATCTATTTCCTTTACTTCAATTTCACTTAAAGAAAGTGCTTTGTAATCTAAGTGATTTTTTAACGTATCATCTTGATATAAACGTGGTAGTTCTAAGGTTAAGTTATCAAAATGGTAATTATTGTCTAACAAAACGCCATAGCTGCTTTTGGTTTTTTGGTTAATGGTAAAGGTGTAATCCAAATCCTTGGTTTCAGGGTTTTTTTCTAAGGAAATGTAGCTAGTTGAAAGCTAATAGGTTTTCATTTGATAAGCTTTTTCTTATATGGAGAAGCTTTTTTTGTGATTAATAGTGAGGTGATTTTTGATGGTTTTTTTGTTTATACACTTAAAAAGTAATAGATCAGGGAATTATAAAAAGAAAGCAGCTTTGCCTTTTTTAGCGCATTTCAAATGACAAATGATATTACTTTTCTAATACCCAATAGACTTCATCTTAAAAAAAGTATTTTTGTCATTAAAAATCAAATTGTGTTGAAAATACTTTTACTTATTATTTTATTTCTTGGACTGAATAGTTCTTTTGCTCAAACACCACTTTTTAGACAAGTGCAAATTAGCGATGTAGGTTTTGGTAATAATATTGGGAATGCTAATACGAGTAGAAATTTAGCCATTACGGATGACGGTATTATTTATGCTGTTTTTGTGGGCTCAGAAGGAGTTAGAGTAGCTAAAAGTATAAATAGAGGGCAATCTTTTTTACCGAGTGTGCAAATAGACAATGCTCGAAGTGTAGAACCCGAAATAGCGGTAAACAATCAAGGATTTGTTTTTGTGAGTTGGGTAGCATCAGGAAGTTTGTTTTTTTCTCGAAGTACGGATGAGGGAGGAACTTTTTCTGTACCTCAAGTTCTAGGAAGGGTTAGTTCAGGAGGGTTTGGTTCGGTAGTACACATGACTACTTTTGAAAATAATGTATATTTAAGAGATAGGCCAGGAGTTAATTTTTTTAGAAACAGTACGAATGGTAGTGGTCCATTTATACAGTCTAGATTACCTCGTTCAGATGTATTTTCAGATGTGAGGACCGATGTTAATGGTGTGGTTCATTTACCGTCCGATGATCCAACGTTATACCTTTTTAATAGTCCAGATAACGGTAATACGATACGTGAAGTTAACTTATCACCTCGAGGGGATGTTTTTTTCTCAAGTTATGCTTTGAGTGACTCCCCAGTAGGGACATTTATTTTTGTTGCAGGAAATGGGACTAATGGTTATAAAATTGAAGCTGAAACAGGTATTGCAACACGAATACAATTTAGACCTAATAATGCTACAAATCAGGGTAGAACTTTATTTGCAGATAATTTTG
>CAZECB010000168.1:1410-5470 GCA_964510745.1 uncultured Flavobacteriaceae bacterium
TATCGAACCTTTGGGGGAGATATTAAAATGAGCATTAGTTATGATCAAGGTGTTTCGTTTCCTTTAGATATTACTATAAATGATGCGGTTTCTCATAATATAGAGCGTAATCCTTTGGAAGATGATCTAGATGTTATTTATGAGCGTAACGGGCAAGTTTTTATGGATGTTTTTGATGGTTTACTTCGTAGTATTAGGCTTATAGAGCCAGTGGTGCCCTTAAATTTATGCCAAGGAGAATCGTCTACTATCTCCTTTAGGCTTGTTGGGGCATTTATAAATAATTCTGAATTCTTTTTGTTTTTAAGTGATGAAAATGGAAGTTTTGAAAATAAAATTCAAGTAGGTTTTATTGATTCTCAAACTAGTGGAGATATTTCTATATCAATTCCTAATACGATTCCTTCTAGTGATAGATATAGATTACAAATTCAGTCACCAGCTAATTTTATACAAAGTAATACCATACCTATTAGAATTGGTTCTATGGTAGAAGCAGGAGTGCCTACTAATATCCAACAGTGTGATTCGGGAAATGGAACAGCCGTTTTTGACTTAACATCTAAAAATGCTGAAATAGCAAATGGAATAACGGGAGCTGTAATAAACTATTTCACTTCTGAAAATGATGCTGAAACAGGGAATAATCCAATCACTAATTCAGCAGCGTATTCAAGTAACTCTAGTAGTGTATGGGTTAGGTTAGAAGACCCTGCTACTAGATGCTCTTCTTTTGCTATTACATCTTTTGAAATAATAGTGAGCCCACTTCCTAATATTTTACAAGTAGTTTCAGATTTGGAATTATGTGACGATATTTTTTCAGGAAGTGATACAGATGGTTTAGTAACTTTTGATCTTACCACCAAAATTGATGAAATTTTAGGATCTCAAAACCCAAATGATTTTGAGGTGAATTTTTTCTTAGATAATGCAAGAACATTATTGATTTCTAATCCTCAAAATTTCACGAATAACACCAGGGGTTCACAAACTATTTATGTAACAGTTACGGATAAATCGGGCTTAATGTGTATGTCGAATACTAGTTTTAATAGTGTCGTTATTCCATTGCCAACTTTAATTTCTTCGAATATTATTTTAAAACAATGTGACGACGATGCCGATGGGATTAGTTCTTTTAACCTTAATGAAGCTAATAGATTATTGTCAACTAATTTTTTAATCGAAAATTTTAAATATTATACGACATTAGCTCTAGCAGAAATTGGTGCAGACAACACTGAGATTTCAAACCCAGAAACTTATATTAACCCTTCAGCAATAGGAAGTGAAGTTTACGCGCGGATAGAAAATAATGATGGGAATAACTGTTTTCGAACTGCAATAGTTGAACTTCAGGTAGGGGTTTCGAATATTCCTCAGACATTTTTTGATGCATTGCAAATTATTAGTTGTGATGATGGAGTAACCGAGACAGAATATACCGATGGAATTAGTGCGTTTGATTTGTCATCTATAGTAAGTGGGATTGATACTTTTTTTTCGCCTTTGAATGTTACAACTACATTTTATGAGTCTCAAGAAAATGCATTAAGTGAACAAAATCAAATTTCTGATTTAAGGAATTATAGAAATTCTATTCCCAATCGGCAGCAAATTTTTGTTCGGGTAGATGGTGATATTAATAATGATTGTCAGGGGTTTGGAGATTTTGAAATAACAGTAAATCCTATCCCTATAAAGAAAAATATATCCAATTTAATAAGTTGTGGGACAACGACTGCTCAGTTTGATTTAACTCAAGTAGAGGGTGAAATTATTGATAATCAACCTAATATTGATGTTTTTTATTTTAGAACAGCACTTGATAGAGTTAATAATATTCCAATAGTAAATCCTTCAAACTTTGTAAGTGCTGCACAAACCATTTATGTACAATCGCTAAATACAGTAACAAATTGTGTTAATAATGATCTTCAGTTTAATGTATTACTGGATAATGTAGTATTAGCAGTTCCCAATACAATTAATAGATGTAATGTTGTAGAAGAAACTATTTATGATTTAACAGTTCGTGAAGAAGAAATAGCGAATGGGGATATGAGTATAACATTCGAATATTTTGAAAACACTATAGAATTATTGGCAAACAATTTTATTTCAGACCCGGAGAATTATTTAAGCGAGGAATTAATAAATTCTATACTAGTACGAGGTACAAATGAAAATGGTTGTACAGGAACAACAAACCTAGAATTAATCACGACACTGTTTGTTGCTATAAATACAACACCCAATCCGTTATTAATTTGCGATATAGGGAATGATGGACTTGAAAATTTTGATTTAACTATTGCGGAAAATGATATTATAGCGGGAGCAGGTATTCCAAGTTCAAATTTTGAATTTAAATACTATTTTACTGAAATTGATGCAGAAAATAATAACTCTAATGAAATTCCATTTCCTTCGAATTTCCAAAATAGTATTCCAAATGAACAAACAGTATTTGTTAGAGTCATTCAAGCAGGAGGGAGTAATTGTTTTGAAATTGTTCCTATTGTAGTTAAAACAATTTTAACTCCGAAAGTAACTATTTCTGAACAATATGTTATTTGCTCCAATAGTAATAATGAACGTTTTTCTTCAGAACAAGAAACAGTAGTGCCCCAACTACCTATAGACACAAATTTGTCGGAATTAGATTTTTCTTTTAGATGGTTTAGAGGTATAGGGACTGCTATTGAAAACCTGATACCTTCAGAAATAGGAGCCACATTTATTCCGGAATCTCCAGGCATATATACAGTTGAAGTTACGGAATCACAAACGGGATTAAATTGTAAATATTCGGCAACTACTGAGGTGATAAGATCTTCAATAGCCGAAAGTATAAGTGTTAATCAATCTTCTAGTGTTTTTGCAGATAATACAATAATCGAAATTACAGTTGCTGGTTTGGGGGAATATGAATATAGTAATGATAATCAAGTATGGCAATTGAATAACCGTTTTGAAAATGTTTTAAGGGGAGAATCGACATTTTACGTAAGGGATATTTATAATTGTGAGGTGCAATCAGAAAAAATAGATATTGTTGATTACCCTCGTTTCTTTACGCCTAACAATGATGGAATTAATGATACTTGGTCTATTGATAGTTCTAATGAAATTCAAGTTTCGAATATTCAAATTTTTAATAGATATGGGAAACTATTAAAAACACTTCTTCCTAATGGAGAAAAATGGGATGGGACCTATATAGGGACTTCACTTCCTTCGGAAGATTATTGGTTTATTGTGAAATATAAAGACAATATTTCTGCAGTTCAAAAAGAATTTAAGTCTAGTTTTACTTTGAAACGGTAATTTTTCAACGTTATTGAGAAGTATTTTAATCTAGAGGTAATCATCATAAAATAATGAACCATAAATTTTGTAGTAAGAACTAGTTTTAAATAGCTTATTTTTGAAAATAAAGCTGAAATAAATGAATACTATAAATTGGCAAACGGTTAAAGAGTTTGAAGATATTACCTACAAGAAATGTAATGGTGTGGCACGCATTGCATTTAATAGGCCAGAAGTAAGAAATGCTTTTCGCCCTAAAACTACTAGTGAACTTTTGGAAGCATTGCATAATGCACAGGAGGATACTGGTATAGGAGTGGTTTTAATTTCAGCTGAAGGACCGTCGCCAAGAGATGGTGTTTATAGTTTTTGTAGTGGAGGAGATCAAAAAGCTCGGGGGCATCAGGGATATGTGGGAGATGATGGATATCATCGATTAAATATTTTAGATGCACAACGAATGATTAGATTTATGCCTAAAGCTGTTATTTGTGTGGTTCCAGGATGGGCAGTTGGAGGAGGACATAGTTTGCATGTGGTTTGTGATATTACATTAGCAAGTAAAGAGCATGCTATTTTTAAGCAAACAGACGCTGATGTGACTAGTTTTGATGGAGGTTATGGGTCAGCATACTTAGCAAAAATGGTAGGGCAAAAAAAAGCTCGTGAAATTTTCTTTTTAGGAAGGAATTATTCGGCACAAGAAGCCTATGAAATGGGTATGGTTAATGCTGTAATTCCGCAT
>CAZECB010000169.1:0-5462 GCA_964510745.1 uncultured Flavobacteriaceae bacterium
AGTCTCATCTTCATGACCAGAAATAATATTATAACCATATCTTCTAAAAGATTGGATGATATCATTTAATCCAGAAGGTCCAATTTTTATAGTAAGTTGAACCATGTCATTTTTAATTCTAGAAATAAAAACCCCTAATAATTTTGAATTATTTGATTCTATAATTTGGCTTATTTCGCTAAATGAATAATCGTTATAGCCTTTTTCAATAATCAAAATCCCACCATTTTCTGAGAAAAAAGGAGTCGTTTTAAAAATAGAAAGAATATCATTAAGTTCATAATATCCCAAATATTTATTCTCATCACTTAAAATAGGTAAGATATTAGCATCATTTTGAGCAAATACCTCTAAAATATCCAGCCATAATGCATTTTTTCTAGTATAAAAGCCTTCTAAGGCATGTAGAAAATCACCAATAGGTTTTTCGGCATCAAAACAATGTACGTCTGTTTCAGATATGCAACCAATATAAACACCATCCTTTTCTATAGGGATATGTGAATAAGTTAATTGATTGAATAGTTCTTGAATATCTCCAACAGGGCTATTTATATTCAAGGGTTTAATATCGTTTATAATGTACTCACTTAAAGCCATAGTATTTTACTGAAAATGTCTTTGCAAATTAATCAAAAATACAGAGACTAAGGGTAACTTACTTTGTATTTTTGTATTTTAAATTTTTAATGAATGACAAAGTTAAGCGTAAATATAAATAAGATTGCCACGTTGCGAAACTCGAGAGGTGGTGATACACCTAACGTTGTGCAATTTGCAAAAGATGTTCAGGCATTTGGTGCTGAAGGTGTTACTATTCACCCAAGACCAGATGAAAGACATATACGCTATCAAGATGCTTTTGATTTAAAATCAGAAGTGTATACAGAGTATAATATTGAAGGGAATCCCATCCAAAATTTTGTAGATATGGTTTTAAAAATAAAACCTACACAAGTCACTTTGGTTCCTGATGCTGTTGATGCTTTAACATCTAATGCTGGTTGGGATACGGTTAAGCATGAATTTTTTTTAACAGAAATTATACAAGAGTTTAAACAAAACGAAATAAGAACTTCTATATTTTTAGATCCAGTTTTAAAACAAGTTGAAGGCGCTAAAAAAACGGGAGCAGATAGAATTGAGTTGTATACAGAAGCATTTGCACATGAATTTAAATTAGGAAATAAAAAAGCAATTAAACCTTATACAGATTGTGCTGAATTCGCAAATTCTTTAAATTTAGGAGTGAATGCAGGGCATGACTTATCACTTGATAATATCCAATTTTTTAAAAATAATATTCCTAATTTATTAGAAGTATCTATAGGACATGCTTTAATTTCTGAGAGTTTGTACTTAGGTATTGAAAATGTTGTAAATATGTATCTTCATAAACTAAAATAATGATATTACATTCTAATATATTAGGTCAAGGGAAGCCCTTTATAATTCTTCACGGGTTTTTAGGAATGAGTGATAACTGGAAAACCTTAGGGCGAAAATTCAGTGATGAAGGCTTTGAAGTTCATTTAGTAGATCAACGTAATCATGGGCGTAGTTTTCATAGTGATGAATTTAATTATGAAGTTTTAGCTAAAGATTTAAAACAATATTGTGATGAGCATCAACTAGAAAATATCGTATTACTTGGGCACTCCATGGGGGGTAAAACAGCGATGCTTTTTGCTGCAAAATACCCAGATCTAGTTTCTAAATTAGTAATAGCAGATATTTCACCACGACTTTATCCCATACATCATGATGCTATTTTAAATGGATTAGCCTCATTAAATTTTGAAATATTAAAAACAAGAAAAGAGACTGAAGAACAATTAGCAGGATATGTTCCAGAGTTTGGTATTCGTCAATTTTTGTTAAAGAATTTGTATTGGATAGAAAAAGGACAATTAGCACTTCGCATTAATGTAGATATTTTAAAATCTCAAGTAGAAGAAGTAGGTGAAGCATTGCCAATACATTTAAAATTTGAAGGAGAGACGTTGTTTTTAAGAGGTGAAAAATCAGAATATATTACTACAGAAGATGAGTCTGTTATAAAACTTCAATTCCCTAAAGCAAATGTTAATACAATACCTAAATCAGGACATTGGTTACATGCTGAGAATCCAATTGATTTTTATAATGCTGTTATAAATTTTATAACATTATCTTAAAAAATAATTGTATGTTTAATTATAAAAATATAAATATGAAACACTTCTCAACTCTATTAATTTTTATTTTTTGTTGCCAAATTACATTTTCTCAAAAAAATGGACCATTTAAAGAATACTATGATAGTGGTCAATTGAAAGTAGAAGGAGAATATATTTATAAAAAACGTATTGGAATTTGGAAAACCTTTCACGAAAATGGTCAACTTGAAACATTGAGTCAGTATGACGATGGTAAACTTATTGGTGAAAGAAAAAGTTATTATGAGAATGGTCAATTGTCAATAGTTGAACTTTATAATTTAGGTGAAAAGAAAGAAGAAACTACATCTTATTATGAAACAGGAGTTTTAAAATCAAAAACTGAAAAGATAGGAGGTAATTATATATCTAAAGGTTACTATGAAAGTGGAAATATAAAATATGAGCGAGAATTTAAAACAGGTTATTATAAAGAATTTACGGAAGATAAAGTGCTTTTAATTGAATCTAATTATTTTAATAATGAACTTTCTGGAATTTGGAGACGATACTATAAAGACGGAAGTATTGAATGGATTGTAAATTATAAAGAAGGTTATAGAAGTGGAGATTATAAAAATTTTTACCAAAATGGAAAAGTAAAAATAGAAGGAAGAATGATTAATGATACAAATGAAGGAGAAGAGAAAAGATACTCAGAAAATGGAGGTATAGAGTGGAAAGGTTTTTATGATAAGGGGCAACTAGCAAAAACTTGGGTAAGTTACGATTTTAATGGAAAAAAAGATAAGACGTTAAAGTTCAAGAACGGAAAAATAATTTCTAAAGATAGGAGTATAAGTATAAATTCTACAGTAGTACCTGATGGTGTTTATGAAAAAGTTCCAGTTTATATAGGGTGCGAAAAAGTCTATGGTAATAATGCAAGGCAAAAATGCATGAGTGAAAAAATACAACACCTAGTTTCCAAGAAATTTAATATTAATGTGGCAACAAAACTTGACTTAGAGGGTAGGCAAAACATTAGCGTTATATTTAAAATTAGTAAAACTGGTGATGTAACTGATATAAAAGCTAGGGCACCACACCCAAGATTAGAAGAAGAAGCTATTAGGGTTGTAAGCTTAATTCCTAAAATAAAGCCTGGAACTCAAAATGGTACAGAAGTTTCTATACCGTATTCTTTGCCTATAATATTTCAACTTAGTAAATAATCTTTTTAAACTTTTCAATACATTTAAAAGGCTTGTAGAGGTGTTAAAAATATCGTACTTTTGCAGCCCAATTTTCATATTACAAAACAATGAATATTACAAGAGAAAACATCGACACGTTAAATGCAGTGGTAAAAGTAGATATCGCTAAAGAAGATTATAGCGATAAAGTAGATAAAATTTTATCAGACTACCGTAAAACTGCAAACATTCCAGGATTTAGAAAAGGACATGTGCCAATGGGATTGGTTAAAAAACAATATGGTCAAGCTGTATTAATTGATGAGGTTAATAAATTAATTCAAGATGCTCTTGGTAAATATCTAACTGAAGAAAAGTTAGATGTATTAGGAAATCCATTACCTAAAGCGCAAGATGATTTAGATTGGAATAGTGATGCTTTTTCTTTTGAGTTTGAGTTAGGTTTAGCACCACAGTTTGATGTAACTGTAAAAGGAAAAAAAGCAATTACGCAATATAAAATTATTGCAGATGATAAAATGATCAATGATCAGATTGAAAATATCCAAAAACAATATGGAAAATTAATCCCTAAAACTGAAGTTGCAGAAGGTGATGAAGTTACTGGAACGTTTGTAAATGAAGAAAAAGGGATTGAAAACTCAACAACAATTACTTTAGATAAATTAAAAGGAAAAGCAAATACTAAAAAGTTTGTTGGTGCTAAAGTTGGTGATGTGATTACTTTAAAATCTAAAGGGCTATTTGTTGAAGAACATGATGTTGTAAATTTATTAAAAGTAACTTCTGACGAAGCTGCTAATTTAGATGCAGAATTAACATTTACAATTAATGAAATTAATACAAGAGAATTGTCAGATTTAGATCAAGAATTATTTGATAAATTATTTGGAGAAGGAAAAGTAAAATCTGTAACAGAACTTAAAAGTAAAATTAAGGAAGATGCAGAAAAACAATTTGTTCAGCAATCAGACCAAAAGCTATTAAATGATATTACAGAATATTTAATTGATAATACAAAGTTTGATCTACCTGCAGAATTTTTGCAAAAATGGATTCAAGCTTCAGGGGAAGAACCTTTAGATGAAACTCAAGCAAAAGAAGAATATGAAAAATCTGAAAAAGGAATGCGTTACCAATTAATTGAAGGACGTATTATGGCAGATCATAATCTTGAAGTTAATTTTGAAGACCTTAAAGCCTACTCTAAAGAGATGATTAAAGGACAAATGGCACAATTCGGACAATTAAATCCATCAGATAAAGAGTTAGAAGATATTTCGTCTAGAGTATTGTCTAATCAAGATGAGGTAAAACGTTTGTCTGAGCAAGTTGTGAGCCAAAAATTATTGGAATTTTATAAAGAAAATGCAAACCTGAAAGTTAAAGAGCTTCCATACGAGAAATTCGTTAAAGAAGTTTACGGTTCATAGTTTAAAAAATCATTATATTTAGGCGTTGAATTCAATAGAGTTCAACGCTTTTTTATTGATATAAATTTTAGAAAAATAAAGACATATATGGATTACGGAAAAGAATTTGAAAAATTCGCTACAAAAGATCAAGGCATTAATAGTATGTACTACAATAAAATTATTAGTAGTATGTATCCAACTAATTTAACACCTAATATTATTGAAGAACGTCAAATGAACATTGCTATTTTTGATGTATTCTCTAGGTTAATGATGGATCGTATTATTTTCATGGGCACAGGTATTAATGACCAAGTAGCTAATATTATCCAAGCGCAATTGTTATTTTTAGAAAGCACAGATGCCTCTAAAGATATTCAAATTTATATCAATTCACCAGGAGGAAGTGTCTATGCTGGTTTAGGTATTTATGATACCATGCAACTCATTAAGCCAGATGTAGCAACTATTTGTACAGGAATGGCAGCATCTATGGGTGCTGTGTTATTATGTGCAGGAGCAAAAGGCAAACGTAGTGGTTTAACCCACTCTCGTGTAATGATTCATCAACCATTAGGTGGTGCGCAAGGTCAAGCTAGTGATATTGAAATTACAGCACGTGAAATTTTAATACTTAAAGAAGAACTTTATGCAATAATCGCTGATCATTCAGGGCAAACTGTCAAGAAAGT
>CAZECB010000170.1:0-5446 GCA_964510745.1 uncultured Flavobacteriaceae bacterium
CAATCATGCAGCATAGGTCTTAAAAATTATGTCCGACTTTTTGTTGCAAGTCCAACCCTGTCGAGGTCACTGAAAGAGACAAGTTTAATCTTGTCTCTTTTTTTGATCAAATCTCTACAATAAAATATTTCGATATATATCTAGTCTGAATTTAAAAAATTAATACACTCCTAATTCACAATATTTAAAAATTTGAATTTAGATTATATTAAACCAATTTCTATTTTTTAAAATAAAAATTCTATTTTTACCATTCATTACACTTAATATGCGTCAACGAGTAATTACAAATATTATTACTTTGCTGTTTATCACAGCATTCCTTGTACCAAGAGTTGTAGACTTGCACGTATTTAGTCATATATCTGAAGATGATGAACCAATCTCTTGTGAGATATGTGATACCATATCTGTTTCTAACCAATTTGACTTGATTATAGGTGATACATTTCATTTTGAAAATGATTTACAAAACATTCCAAGTTCATTTATAGTAGTTACTCAATATAACACTCCAATACATAAAATTGCTTCTCCAGTTTTTATTTACAATAAACCTCCTCCTACTTCTTAGGTTAACTCTTAATAAATTTGTCTGAAAAGCGGGATTTTATACAATGAGATTGCTTTCCTGTATAAAAACAATTTTGGATTTTAAATGTATACTTTCTCTATCACGAAAAAGAGATCAAGGCTTTGTTATTTCTTGATATTATAATAGATCAAATTAACAAAGGTGCATTTTTATTAATAGTTCATGCTAAATTTTATCAATATATACCTATATCAAAGACTGATATTTTTATATCGTATAATTGGGTTTACAGTTTATTAGTAACCTATTTTTTAAAACAATCAAAAAACATTTTAATGAACAGAGTATTAAATATTAAACCAAGAGTTAACCTTCTAGGCGCTACAGCTAGCTCTCTTTGCTTAGTACATTGTTTAGCTACTCCTCTTTTATTTACTATCCATACAGGGCAATTACATTATAATGATTCTCATCCTTTTTGGTGGAGATTTTTAGATATATTTTTTCTTTATATATCTTTATTTGCAGTGTATTGGTCTGCAAAAAACACTTTGAAAAGTTGGATGAAATATGCATTATGGGGCAGTTGGGTATTGCTCGCTGTCATTATTTTAAATGAAAAACTTGGTATACTAAAAATAATAGAAGAACTGATATACCTTCCCTCTATTACTTTAATATTATTACATCTTTACAATCGTAAATATTGCCAATGCATTGATAATAATTGTTGTGTGAATACATCAAATACAAGTAAACGTATAGAAGTTAGTAACAACAAATAATGAAAAATTGGTGTAAAATATTAGCAAGTATTTTGGGATTATACATCTTTATATTATCTCCATTATTAGCTTTTCATATTGGTTCTCATATTTCTAGTGACGTAAAAAAAGTAGAGAGACAATATGATATTAACCATATAACTGAAGACTCACATTGTTATATCTGCAATTTTTACCTGAATCAAGATCTTTATTATGAGGATATAGCTATAATCAATCTACTTAAAAATATTATATATGACAACAGTAGTTACTTAAAGTTGTCTTTACAAACAACTACACTTATAGAGTTATATCTTCGAGGGCCTCCATTCTCTTAATCTTCTACAAAATAGCAGACATTTAATAGGGTTTCGAATACTCTAGATGTCAAAAACAAAATTTTATTAAAAAGACTTTAATAGTCAATAACTTTTTACACTTCAAAATATGCTTGAAGCAAAAAATCTTACCAAAAATTATGGTAAACATCAAGCACTTAATCAGTTGAATTTATCAGTTGATAAGGGCGAAATTTTTTGTTTACTTGGTCAAAACGGCGCAGGTAAAACAACAACAATTAATTTATTTTTAGGTTTAATTGCATCTACTAGTGGAGAAGCAATGATAAATGGTATTACTGTTAAACCAAACAATAATAAAACCACTAAAATGATTGCTTATATCCCAGAGGTAGTTCAGCTATATGGAAATCTTTCGGGTATTGAAAATCTTAACTTCTTTAGCAGGTTAGCAAGGTTTAAGTACACTACCTCTGAGTTGTCTAATTTTTTATTAAAAGCAGGACTTCAAGAGACTGCTCATCAAAATAAATTATCTTCTTATTCTAAGGGAATGCGACAAAAAGTAGGTATTGCTATCGCACTCTCTAAAAATGCAGAGTACATTTTTATGGATGAACCTATCTCAGGTTTAGACCCTAAAGCAACCTTGGAATTTACCAAGATTTGTAAAGAATTAAGTAACGAAGGTAAGGCTATTTTTATGGCGACCCATGACATCTTTAATGCAGTAAATGTAGGAACCAAAATTGGTATCATGAAAGAAGGTCAATTAGTTCATATTTCAAATACTGATACTATTAATGCTAACGAATTACAAAATTTATATTTAAAAACTATCTAACAATTAAAAAAAACCAAATACAATGAATATTTACAAATCATTAATCACCCTGTTATTAACATTAATTAGTTGTGCTTCTTTTGCGCAAGTAAGAATAACAGGAACCATAGTTGATAATCAAAATACTCCAATGATAGGGGCCACTATTTCATTAAAAAACGCATCAAATACTTTTGGGAAATTAACAAATGATTCTGGAAAATTTGAAATAAATGCTCCTTCAGGAAATTACAATATTGAAGTACGATATTTAGGATTTCAAACCTATAAAAATAGTATCGAAATTAGTAACAGTGCAACTTTTGATATAAGAAACATTGTGTTAGAAGAAAATAAAGAACAATTACAAACTGTAGAAGTTGTTGGGCGTGTAAGGACAGATTACAATAGTGATTATTCTTTTTCTTCGACTAAATCAGCTATTAAAAATAAAGAGTTACCTCAAACGATTTCAACCATTACTAAAGAATTGTTTCAAGATAAACAAGCTTTTCAGATTGCAGATGCAATAAGTACAGCAAGTAGTGTTAATCATACGGGGTTTTATAATCACTTTAGTATACGAGGTTTAATTAAGGTAGAAGATGGTCAAGTTCTTAATGGTTTAAGAACACGTCAGTTTTATTTCTTACAACCTATTACTTCCCATATTGAGAGAGCAGAAGTCATTAAAGGTCCATCGTCAATAACATTTTCTAGTTCAGATCCAGGAGGAACAGTTAATCTAGTAACTAAAAAACCTCTGAATGAAAAAAGACGCGAAGTAACTGCAACGGTAGGGAGTTTTGGAACCTTGCGAGCAACAGGAGATTTTACTGGGACATTGAATGAGTCTGGAACTTTACTATATCGTTTAAATGCGGCTGTACAAGAAGCGAGGTCTTTTCGTGATCTCGTAGAAAATAATCAATTACTGTTAACGCCATCCATCACCTTTAAACCGAATAACTCAACAGCACTAAATGTAGAAATTATTTATAGTAGTGGTAGAGGAAATTTAGATCGTGGTCAACCTATTTTTGCAGATGACAATGGTAATTTTGATGTAAACAGTACTTCTATTTCTACAAATGTAGCGGCAACTAATGACTTTTATAATTCTGATGAGTTTATAGTAACAGGTAATTTTAATAAGCAAATTACAGATAACATAGGGTTCAATGCCACTTATATGAAGTAAACTTGGCGAGAAGGCCTTGCAGAACATCGTTTTGCCGGATTTGCTGTTGATATTGAAGGAAATATAATATCGCCATCTTTAGCAGAGTTACGTTACACAGAAAGAGAACAATTTTGGATTACAGATAACTACAATGCTTATTTTAATTTTGATTTTATTGGCAACAATATAACTAACAAATTACTTGTAGGGTATGACGGTAGTCGTTGGGAACGTACTATAGGAGGAGCTTCTAATAGTGCCCGTCGTTTCAGACGATTAGACGGTACAGCAACTTCATTTAATCCTGATGAAGCTGATCAATTTGAAACTATAGAAATTAATGGTGTACTAGCTCCGAGACCCAATGTAGATCACTTTGATCTTGCAAACCCTAATAATACGGCTAGAGTTACTTCTAATTATATTATCTCAGAATTTGCCATTCCCGCTAACCTTACCACATCTAATGGCTTTTATGTTCAGAATCAATTTAAAGTAGGTAAATTTTCAGCGTTAGTAAATCTTCGTCTTGACTTTTTTGAAGATATTTTTAACTATCAATCTGATAATGAAACAATAACTGATAACACAGCGCTTATTCCTAGAGTAGGATTGACCTATGAAGCTACAAAAGATATTAGCGTTTATGCTTCTTATATAGAAGGATTCCAACCTCAGGCTAATTTATTTAGCTTGTCACCAGTAAATGGAAATTTTTTCTTTGGAGCTCCATTGCCTTCTAATTTTGACCCTTTACGAAGCAATAATATAGAAATTGGTGCTAAAACAAATTTTTTAAGAGGAAAATTAGTTATGAACGCTGCAATTTATTCTATTACACAAAGAAATCTCTTACTTCAGGATCCAAATGAAGATTTTGTTTTCACACAAAGAGGTGAGCAACGCAGTCGTGGTTTTGAATGGGATGCTACGGGGCATGTGCTACCAAACTTTCAGGGTAGCGCATCTTATGCATTTACAGATGCAGAGATTTTAGAAGATGAAGATCCAACATTAATTGGTCAACGCATAGGTGGAACATCAGAGCACAGTGCTAATTTTTGGGGAAAGTATGATTTTACAAATGGTGTTTTAAGAAATTTTGGTGTAGGGTTAGGTGCAGAATATCGTAGTGATAGTTTCTCTTGGTTTGCTAATCGTGTCTTATTGCCATCTTATACCGCTTTTGATGCTGCTGCTTACTACCGTCCATCTGGAAGTGATATACAAATCACTTTAAAAATTAATAATGTTTTAAATGAACGCTTTTTTGATGGTGCACTTAGTGCAGGTAGGCTATTTCCGGGAGCTCCTAGAAATGTGTTATTAACCACGTCTTATAGATTTTAAGATATGAGTTGGGCAAATATTCGATTATTCGCGATAAACTTTTGGCGTAATGCAACTATGCCTAAAACTTTTTACCTCTTATATTCAATTTTTATACTACTAACAGCCTATGCGGCTATTAGTGGCATAAAAAATCATACTACTCAAAATACAATTCGGCAAGAACATCAAACTAAAGCTAGACAGAGTTGGGAAGCTAACCCTGATAAGCATCCACATCGCATGGCGCATTTTGGAACTTTTGCTTTTCGCGAAAGCTCACTTTTGGGAATATTTGATTATGGATTAGAAAGTTTTACAGGAAATGCTGTTTTCTTGGAAGCACATCAACAAAATAGTGTCAATTTCTCTGAAGCTACTTTTTCTACGGGTACTTTAAGGTTTGGAGAATTAAGCCTAGCACTATTACTTCAGTTAGTATTACCATTAATCGTATTTTTTATAGGGTTTTCAAGTGTTGTTGGAGATAGGCAAAATGGCACTTTAAAA
>CAZECB010000171.1:0-4625 GCA_964510745.1 uncultured Flavobacteriaceae bacterium
GTAACTACATTGTATTCTTATGAAGTTCGCTGGAAAAAAGATGAAAAATTAAAATCACACCCTGAGCATGATTTTGGATCAAGGGATGATATTTATCCTTTTTTAGGAAGTAATAAACAACCAGATCATTCTTCCTTAAATGTTACTTTTTTTAAACGTTTTGACCGTATTGTAAGTTTAATGCACGACAGAGATATTGTAGCGAACTTAATGATATATGTATGGAATAAAAAAGTAAAATGGCCAACAGCAGGATCGGCAGAAGATGATCGTTTTTTTGATTATGTCCTAAAGCGTTATCAGGCATTTCCAAATGTAATATGGAATATTTCAAAGGAGGCATTTCGACAAAAAGTGCCTTATATGTCTGAACGTATTGAAAGAACCAAGAAAAAGAACATATACAATCGTTTAATTACCATTCATGATTTTAGAAAAGGAGATACAAGTAATGTAGATTTTATTTCTTACCAAGGAGGAAGAAGTACACTTTATACTAAAATGATAGAAGAGTATGCAAAACATGATAAACCTGTGGTAAATATTGAAAACGGAGGATATTCCGAAGCCAGTTATTTTGTTTTTCCTTGTGATTATATTATTCCAGAAGAATGTTTAAAACGAAATTACTTATGTTATTTTGCAGGTGTATATACGAATTATTATTGGCAAGCATTAGCTTGGAATGTAATGATTTATAATCCTTACCAACAGAATGATAATTTTATAAAACCTACATTTGAGTATTATAAATATTTAGAAAGTTTTTTTAGCAAATACAATTATCAGGATTTTTACCCTGATCCCAAGTCAAATCGCAGTGGTTTTTGTTTAAAAAGTGATAAAGGAACTTATCTTAGTTATATGCCGAAGGAAGTTTATCAACTTTCTGTATATTCTAAAAAAGGTTTGGGTTTAAGACAGGGAACCGTACAATGGTTTAATACCACAACAGGTAAATACACTAAGAAAATAGCATATAAAGGGAAACATATTGTAAATCCTTTTCATGGAATAGCCGATGCCATTTTAATACGAGAAACAAAAAAATAGAGTATACCTATTGTATCTGTATATTAATACTATGTCGTTAATTTATATCATAGGTTTTAAGTAGGTTGTCCATTCCTAATTGAAATAAAGTTCCTTCAATTAAATTTTGTAAGGCATTTAAATCGTTTAAGCTTACGGCAAAGCTTATTTGTGCTATTGGTGTTTCGAGTAAGCCAGACCTACAGGTGTTTTTTGAAGTACAACTATTACACGTTTTTGTATTAGATAATGAATTTTGAATCTGTTTTTTAAAGGTTGTTAATTCTTTTACCGTCAAGAAAAGACCCGTTTCTCTAAAAATTAATTAGATTCTATGGATATCCTTTCCTGAATTTCGTTTCCATTGAAAAGCAATCCCAAAGTTGTTGTAATATATAGTGTGTATGTCTTCCATAATTAATAGTAGTTTTAAAATAGTAATCAAATATATTTATTTAGATTAAATAAAAATAATAATTTTAAAAAATTATTTGAAAGAATACAATTTTTCATTTTACATTTGAAACCTAAATATAAAATTTCATGAATATTAAAAGGATTATAGCAATAACAGTAATTTTACTATTGGTCATGCTTCAATTTTTTGTAAAAAAAGATAATATATCGTCTTATGAAAGCGTGGCAAATTTTGAAAAACAAGTAAATTTGCCTCCTGAAGTAAAAGCTATTTTTGAAGAAACCTGTTATGATTGTCATAGTAATCATACCAAATATCCTTGGTATGCATCTATAGGAGCTATTAGTTTACTTATAGAACATGATATAGAAGAAGGGAAAGAACATTTGAATTTTTCTAAATGGGATACATATCCTCGTAAGCGACAATTGCATAAGTTGGCAGAAGTATATGAAGAAGTCGAAGAAGATGAAATGCCTTTAAAAATATATCGCGTCACTCACGGCGGACTTACCGAATCTGAAAAAGCAACACTTATTAAATGGAGTGAAGCTTATAAAGAATATTAGGAGATTGAAAAAAAAGTAATACCATTATTCATATATCATTAAAACGCTATAAAATATCTATTTTATAGCGTTTTTTGATTTATTATTTAACAATTTAATTCTTACAGAATGTTGTTTTTGAGAATTTATCAAAACTGTTAAATTTATTTAGAATAATTTAAAATAAAGTTTGTTTGGAATGATTCTACATAATATATTTGCAGAACAAAAAAAATGTTATTAAAATTAAATCTAAATAAAAATGACGATAACTAAGTTTTTTTTAGTAAGTATAATAGCTACTACGTTTGTAGCATGTAGTTCGGATGATGATACAACATCAATAGAACCAAAAGGAGGAGCTTTTAATTTTGAAATACCAAATACTTATGTGGTTGATAGAGCAGGGAATTCTACGGTAAGTTTTTCAGGTCAAACAACTCGTTTAAATCAAGGGAGTGAAATTTTAAGTGATTTTACTCAGGTAGGAGAAACTACTTTGGAAGAACTACAAAGTCAATTTTCAACAGGACAAGGGTTTGAAAATGCAGATTTTAATGACACTAAAAATATACAAAGTAAAACTGCTGAGTCTGTCGAAAGTTCAGTCGATCAGGCAGAAATTAGACGTGTTTTTAATAGTTATATTGAAAACCAAGTAACCTTATTCTTAGGAAATTTTTCAAGTAATGATGAGGTGCCAGTGGCTACCAGAGGTGTTTCGGGAAAAGTAGCAGGAAAACGTTTGGTAAATGAAAATGGTTTAGAATTAAACCAAGCTTTTAATAAAGGATTAATAGGCGCATTAACTTTAGACCAAATAGTAAATGATTATTTGATTTTAATACGTGGAGAGGTTGTTCAATTAGCCAATGATAATGATGAGTTAGATGCAGATAATTCTTATACTAGATTAGAACATTTTTGGGACGAAGCTTATGGATATATGTATGGTGCTTCTGATGTAGATGTTTTAGATAATCCCAATAGCCGTCATTTAGAAACAGTTGTAGATAAATTTCTATATAAATATGTACAGCGCGTAAATAATGATGTGGATTTTGCAGGAATAGCGAATGATATTTTTCAAGCTTATAAAACAGGGCGTGCAGCTATAGTTGGTAAAAATTATGAAGTAGCAGAAGCACAAGCCGATATTATTACGCAATTACTTTCAGAAGTAGTAGCTATTCGTGCGGTGTTTTATTTGAGACAAGGAGCAATGAAGATTAATACAGATGGTTTGGATGCCATAAATAATGAAAACATAGACGCTTTTCATGATTTGTCAGAAGGATATGGATTTGTTTATTCATTACAATTTACAAGAAATCCTCAGACAGGATTACCATACTTTACTAAATCGGAAGTAGATGCATTTATAGCAAGATTAGATGCTGCTGATGGTTTTTGGACGTTAGCAAATAATACAGCAGAATTGGATGCTTTGGCCACTGAAATTGCCGCAAGATTTAATTTCACAGTAGCTCAAGCAGAAGCAACTACTGCTGCAATTACACAGTAATTGACAAAATAGTAAAAAACAAGCTTTGTTCCAGTAAAGAATGAAGCTTGTTTTAAATTTTCAAAAAAAGAAAATGAAGAAGAGGTTAGTATTTTTTTTAATGTGTTTAAGTATATTTTCGTGTGATGATGAGCTTACATCAAATGATGCAAATGTTATTTTTGATGGGGTTGCTTTATTGACCAATACTGTAGATAATCATATTCTCCCAGAGTATAGAAATTTTAATGATGATGTCTCTAATTTGGTTGAAGCCAAAAATACTTTTGTAACCGATAAAACGGAAGCTAATTTACAAGCTTTACGGGCAATGCACTTAAAAGCTTATGATAGTTACCAACCTATAGCAAAATATTCTTTTGGAAAAGCACAAGATGTGTTTTTTAATCAAAATCTTAATGCACATCCTTTTAATTTAAGTAATGTAGATAGTTTTATTTTGAATCAAGAAAGTGAAGCATCTAGTTTAACGGCATTGGAAAATCAAGATCGTCAAGGATTTCCAGCGGTAGATTACTTAATAAATGGATTGGCAAGTTCAGATGCAGAAATAGTGGCTTTTTACACAGGCTCCAATGCATTGGATTATACGCAGTTTTTATCAAATGTAATCGATCGAATTCAAGCATTAACAGGAGAAGTAATAGCAGATTGGGAAGGGAATTTTCGAAATGAATTTATTAGCGATTCAGGGTTTTTAAGTGTTTTTGTAAACAGTTACATTAATTATTTTGAGCGTAGATTACGCGCAAGTAAAATAGGCTTACCGGCAGGAAGGAATGATGGGGAACCTTCTCCAGAGCAAATAGAGTCTGTTTTTGATCCAGAAGAATCTAGAGGATTACTTATTACGGCTTTAGAAAGTTCAAGTATTCTTTATGAAGGATTAACTGACGAGTCAGATAGTTTATCGAGAGTTTTGCGAGACTTAGGAGAAGAGGGTTTAGATGCTAGAATAAAGCTAGAATTTATAGAAGCGCAAACTATAATTAATACACTAAATCCAAATTTAGCACTTCAAGTAAATCAAAATAATAATTTGATGTTGGAAACTCGAGATGAATTGCAAGATGTAGTGCAATTGTTAAAGTTAGATTTAACT
>CAZECB010000171.1:4635-5427 GCA_964510745.1 uncultured Flavobacteriaceae bacterium
AATAATACTTTTATGTTTTCAGCGTATCTAAATAAAACTACAAAGGCAGCTCCATTAGCTGTCTTTCGTATTTTTTTTGGGTTATTAATGTGTATTAGTACTTTACGGTTTTGGGCGTATGGCTGGATTGAAACAGTATATATTCAACCTAAATACTTCTTTAGTTATTATGGTTTTGGATTTGTAAAACCTTTGGGGAGTTGGACCTATTTGTTGTTTGTTATATGTGCGGTTACAGCTATAATGATTTGTATTGGTTATAAATACCGATTGGCAATAGTTCTTTTTTTTCTGAGCTTTACGTATATCGAATTAATAGATAAAACGACTTACCTTAATCACTATTATTTTGTGAGTATTTTAAGTTTTTTATTAATCTTTTTGCCTCTTAACGTAACTTTTTCTATAGATGCTTTAAAGAGAAAAAAACAATTTAATCAAGTTCCTAAATGGACGTTAGATAGTATTAAATTAGTTTTAGCTATCGTGTATATTTATGCAGGTTTGGCAAAGATTAATTCGGATTGGTTATTACATGCGCAACCCCTAAAAATATGGCTACGCACGCGAACGGATTTTCCAATTATTGGACAATTATTCGGATATAATTGGATGCATTATTTTTTTAGTTGGTTTGGAATGCTGTATGACGTGTGTATTGTTTTTTTCTTATTATATAAACCCACGCGTAAGATTGCGTATTTTTTTGTAGTTGCTTTTCACTTACTAACGCATGCATTATTCCCTATTGGGATGTTTCCTTATATAATGATTGTAAGTTCACTGATATTT
>CAZECB010000172.1:0-5397 GCA_964510745.1 uncultured Flavobacteriaceae bacterium
TTTCTCTTAAAAACTCAAAAGAGTGTTTTTTAGGTTGAATTGGATAGGTTTCTGGATCTGAATCTCCCAAAATTTCTATGCTATCTGTTTGTACTTCTAAAGATTGTCCTTTTCCTTGACTTTCTACTAGAATTCCTTTTACATAAATAGCAGCACCAGTAGTGATACGTTTTAAAATGTCTGAATCTGTATTTTCAAAATCAATTACACATTGTATATTATTGATTGTAGAACCATCATTTAAAGCGATAAACCTGTTCGCTCTAAATGTACGTACCCAACCTTTGGCTTCAATTTCAATAAGCGTTTTGTCGTGAGATAATAATTCTGCAACTGTATGCTTCATTGTTAATAGTTTAATTTAGTGAGCAAATATAATAGTTTCAGGATAATAAATCGGCGTCACTTGCATCTTCCTCAGGTATAATTTTAAAGTTAGGTTCTTTTAAAACTTGTTTGTTTGCTATACTTCTTTCTAAAGATAATAATAGAGATGGTAATAATAATAAATTAGCTAGCATTGCAAATAATAAGGTCGCAGAAACCAAAGCACCTAATGCTACAGTGCCTCCAAAACTAGAGAGCACAAATACTGAAAACCCAAAAAATAGTACAATAGATGTATAAAACATACTAACTCCAGTTTCTTTTAAAGCCGCATAAACTGATTTTTTAATTTTCCAGTTATTCGCTTGAAGCTCTTGTCTATATTTTGCTAAAAAATGAATAGTATCATCTACAGAAATTCCAAAAGCTATACTAAACACTAAAATGGTAGATGGTTTTATAGGAACACCTAAAAATCCCATTAAGCCTGCAGTAATTATTAACGGTAATAGATTTGGAATTAGAGATATAATAATCATTTTAAAATTCCGAAACATATATGCCATAAATAAAGAAATTAATAATACGGCTAGTGATAATGATAAAATTAAATTATTAACTAAATATTTGGTTCCCTTTTGAAATAAATACGCTTTACCAGTTAATGATACATTATATTTTTCTTCGGGTAGTACTTTATCTATTTTATTTTTAAGAGTTTCTTCAATACGCTCCATTTTATCAGTGCCTATATCTTTCATAAACGTCGTGATTCTAGCATATTGCCCTGTACTGTCTACAAAGTTTTTTAATAAATCAATATCTGTTGAAGATTTTTTAGCATAAGATAAAATAAAACTATTTTCTTGAGAGGTTGGTAACTGATAATATTTAGGATTACCATTATAATAGGCTTGCTTAGAGTATTTAACCAAACTGACAATAGAAATGGGTTTAGATAGCTCAGGAATCTCAATAATTAAATCTTCTAACTCACTCATTTTTTTGAGCGTATTGAGTTTCATTATACCTTTTTTACGCTTAGTATCTATCATTATTTCTAAAGGCATCACACCGTTAAACTCTTTTTCAAAAAAACGGATATCTTCAAAAAATTCTGCTTTTTGAGGCATATCATCAAGAAGACTGCCAGATATTTTTATTTGATAAATACCAATAATACTAACAATTAAAAGAATAAGTGAAGTTGTGTAAATAGTTATTTTTCGATGTTTTACCATCTGCTCCATCCAATTTACAAACGTATTAATCCAACGTTTATTTAAATGCTCTAAGTGCTTGTCTTTAGGCATTGGCATTACACTATAAATTATAGGAATAATTAAAAGTGCTAACATAAAAATAGCTAGAATACTCAAAGAAGCTACAATACCAAACTCTTTTAAAAGTTTACTTTCGGTAATGATAAAAGTAGCAAAACCAGAAGCTGTGGTTACATTGGTCATTAAAGTTGCATTTCCAACTTTTGAGATGACGCGTTGCAGTGACCTTATTTTATTACCATGAATATTAACTTCATGCTGATACTTGTTGATTAGAAAAATACAATTTGGAATTCCTATAACAATAATTAATGGAGGAATTAATGCTGTTAGTACAGTAATTTCATACTCTAGAATTCCTAAAATCCCAAAAGTCCACATTACTCCAATAACAACAACAAGCATTGAAATAAATGTAGCACGAAACGATCTGAAAAAGAAAAAGAAAATAATAGACGTTACTAATAATGCAGCTCCTATAAATATGCCTATTTCATCTTTAATATTTTTAGAGTTTAAAGTACGAATATAAGGCATTCCAGAAACGCGAACATTCATATTATACTTCTCTTCAAAATCTTTGATTTTTGGAATGACATCATCAAGTACAAATTCCCTTCTTACAGAAGAATTAACAATGCCCTCATATAAATAAATTGCAGAACGTATTGTTTTTGTCTTTGGATTAAATAAAAAATTATCATAAAAAGGATATTTGTTAAATAATTCTTCTTGAAGTGTTTCTATTTGAGCAATTGAGGTAATTGAATCTTTTATAAAGGGTTCTAAATCAAATTTCTGATCTACTTTGTTTTTAATAAGTTTTTGAAGGTCACTAATAGAAATAACAGTTTCAACTTCAGGGTACGATTTAAAATCGTTAGTAAGTTTATTCCAAGCGTTTAGTTTTTCAACAGTAAATACGTCAGGATTATTAATTCCTAAAACAATCAGATTTCCTTCTTCACCAAAGATTTCTAAAAAGGCATTGTATTGTATATTTATTTCATGGTTGTCTGGTAAAAGATTAGCTTCATTGTTAGTAAAGCGCATTTTGTCCCACTGTAATCCAAAGGAAATAGTGGCAAGAATTATAGTAACTATAATGCCAATTTTGTTTCTAAGAATTAATCGAGCAACTCGTTCCCAAAAGCCAACTGTAAGTAATTTTACCATCGTCAAATTTGATGGCGCAAAGGTAATAAAACATAAAGATAAAATGAGTTAATGCCAGTGTTTATAAATTAATTAACGGATTTTATTTAGAAACTAATTAAGAGAATAATCATAAAAGTTAATTAAAATAGAGAAAAATAAACCTCAGAATATTAAACGGTCATTATTTCTTTCTCTTTTGAAGTATACAAATCGTCTATTTTTTTAATATAGGTGTCTGTTAATTCTTGTACATCAGCTTCAGCATTTTTTTTCACATCTTCAGAAGCATCTTCTAGCTTTTTAATATCAGTATTACCATCTTTTCTAGCACCTCTGATAACTACTTTAGCATCTTCAGATTCTGCTTTAGCTTGTTTAGATAAATCACGACGTCTCTCTTCTGTTAATGGAGGAACATTGATAATAATAGTTTCACCATTATTCATAGGATTAAAACCAATATTAGCAATCATAATACCTTTTTCAATTTCTTGAAGCATACTTTTCTCCCATGGTTGTACAGTGATTGTTCTTCCATCAGGTGTGTTTACATTGGCCACTTGACTCAATGGCGTTTGAGACCCATAATAGTCTACCATAACACTTCCAAGCATTGAAGGACTTGCTTTTCCTGCTCTAATATTTAAAAATTGCTTTTCTAAATGTTTAATAGCATTATCCATTGCTTCTTTAGCAGTATCAAAAATGAATTCTAAATCTTCCATTTTAATCGTTTTTTATCTAAAATTATAGATCTTAAATATAATTATAAGTTTACAGTTGTTCCTATATTTTCTCCCTTTATAACTTTTAAAAGATTACCTCTTGTATTCATATCAAAAACAATAATAGGAAGTTTGTTTTCTTGACTCAAAGTAAATGCTGTAGTATCCATTACTTTTAGCCCTTTTTTAAGAACGTCATCAAAGCTAATATAATCAAATTTTACAGCATCAGTATTTTTTTCTGGATCTGAGGTATAAATCCCATCCACACGAGTGCCTTTTAAAATCACATCAGCTTCAATTTCTATAGCACGAAGTACAGCAGCTGAGTCTGTTGTGAAATAAGGATTACCTGTACCACCACCAAAAATAACAACTCTGCTTTTTTCTAAATGACGCATTGCTTTTCTACGAATAAAGGGCTCTGCAACTTCATTAATTTTTATAGCTGTTTGTAAGCGTGTTGGTACATCACAATCCTCCAAAGCAGATTGTAATGCTAAGCCATTAATTACAGTTGCTAGCATACCCATATGATCCCCTTGCACTCGATCCATACCATTGCTAGCACCAGCTACACCTCTAAAAATATTACCACCTCCAATAACTATGGCTACTTGAACATCAAGATTAATAATTTCTTTAATATCTTGAGCATATTCTGCTAAGCGTTCTGGGTCAATACCATATTGTCTGCTACCCATTAAGGCTTCTCCAGATAGTTTTAAAAGAATTCTTTTATATTTCATAAATTGGTTACGTGTGATTTTCGCTTTCGCGGAAATATGAGTTGTACAAAACTAAGCGTTTTTAAGCATAAAAAAAACCACTACTTCTAAAAATGGAGTAGTGGTTTTATAATTTGAAAATTTTTGAATGAGATTCCTATGAAAATGGGAATAAATTAACCTAAAGATACACGTTTGAATGCTGTAATAGCAACATCTCCATAAGATGCTACGTATTTAGCAACATTAATTTTATCATCTTTGATGAATCCTTGATCTAACAAACATTGTTCTAAATCTAGAGTGGTATTATCAGATACAAAACGATCCATTTTACCAGGAAGAATTCTATCCCAAATTTGTTCTGGTTTTCCTTCAGCTTTAAGTTCAGCTTTTGCATCTGCTTCAGCTTGTGCTAATACTTCAGGAGTTAATTGTGCCATAGAAATGTACTTTGGTACATTTTTAAGTGTTTTACCTAAACGTCCTAATTCAATATTGTCTTTTTCTATAACTGCAATTCTAGCTTCTGTTTCAGAAGCTATATAAGCAGGGTCAAAATCTTTATAGGATAAACTAGTTGCCCCCATTGAAGCGACTTGCATAGATACATCTTTACCTAATACATCTGCATTATCTACATTAGCAGATAATCCAACTAGAGCTGCTATTTTATTGATATGTACGTATGTTCCAACATATGGAGCCTCTAACTTTTCAAAACCTTTGATTTCTAGTTTTTCTCCAACAACACCAGTTTGCTCAACTAATTTTTCAGAAACTGTCATTCCACCAAAATCAGCAGCTAAAAATTCATCTTTAGTCGCACAGTTTAAAGCAATACTTGCTAACTCATTAGCCAGAGCAACAAAACTTTCGTTTTTACCAACAAAATCAGTTTCGCAACCTAAAACAATAGCAACACCAGCAGTGTTGTCTGCATTAATTTTTGAAACAGCAGCACCTTCAGATGAGTCACGATCTGCTCTCTTTTCTGCTACTTTTTGACCTTTTTTACGTAGTACGTCAATGGCTTTATCAAAATCACCTTCTGCTTCTACAAGGGCTTTTTTACAATCCATCATACCAGCACCTGTTGCTTTCCTAAGTTTATTTACTTCTGCGGCTGTAACTTTTGTCATAATTTCTATGATTTATGTGTGTTATAAAATGAAA
>CAZECB010000173.1:0-5306 GCA_964510745.1 uncultured Flavobacteriaceae bacterium
CTTTTGGGATAATGATGAGTTTGTTGGTGCAAAGAAGAAGAAGAAGAAGAAGAAGAAGAAGAAGAAGAGTTAAAATAGATAATTAATTAATAGCTTAAAAAGGCACTGTAAATAAATTTATTTACAGTGCCTTTTTTATATTTAGAGAGATTAGTGATAATATTTAACTCTTTTAAGTTACATTGTTTTTGTTTCTATCAATTAAACTTTTCTTTTTAGTGTAAACAGGTATATAGTTTTCTAAGTAATAAAAAAATTATTCGTTTACAAACGACTACAAACATTTACAAACGATTTTAAATAAGTAACAACCGAATACTATTTTGAAGTCGGCTCATTTTTGCAGTGTCGAAACATAAGAATTCGATAGTATTAACTGTTTAACGAGATCTTGAAATTAATTCAGGATAAAAAATTAAAAATAATGAATACACTTAGAAACAAAGTACAGTTGATTGGTAACTTAGGGAATGACCCAGAAATCATCAATTTAGAATCAGGTAAAACATTAGCTAAATTTTCAATCGCCACCAATGAAAGTTATAAAAATGCAAGCGGAGAAAAAGTAACAGATACTCAATGGCACAATATTATAGCTTGGGGTAAAACAGCTCAAATAGTAGAACAATACGTTACTAAAGGAAAAGAGATAGCTATTGAAGGAAAACTCACTTCTAGAAGTTATGAAACTAAAGAAGGTGAAAAACGATATATAACGGAAGTAGTTTGCAATGAATTATTGATGTTGAATAAATAAAAATTTGTAAATAAAAAGAGCTGTTTAAAACAGCTCTTTTTATTTATAATATTCTAAAATTTTAATTTTAAATATATAATCATATTTTGCTTGTACTAATTCTGATTCAACACGTATAAAGTTAGATTTGCTTTCCAGATAATCATTGCTAGGCATTAAATTTTCTCTAAATTTTTGTTGATCTATATCAAAAACTTCTTGTTGTGCTTCTGACGCAATTAAGGAAGCTTCTAAACTCGCTTTAGCTGCAAAAACGTCATTATATGCTATCTCAATTCTATTTTTCAATTCATTTTTTTGATTAGACAAATCAGTTTCAATAATATCTAACTCTACTTTTGCTTTACTTATATTTGACCGTGTAGCAAATCGATTAAAAATAGGAACATTTAAACTTAAAGAAATATTTTGTGACTGGTTATCTTGTAATTGTTGAAAAAAGATATTATCTCCGCCTTCAATACCAAAAAAATTAGTATTATAACCCGCACTTAAATTTAAAGAAGGATATAAATTTGATTTCGCAATTTTTATACTTTTTTCATTAATTATAGATTGTAATTCTGTTGATTTTATTAATGGGTTATTTTGTAAAGCATTTTCATAGATTGAATTAGAGTCGTATAATATAGAGCTTGTCTCAATAGCGCTTACATTGATATTTAAAACGTCAAAATCATTAATATCATTAATGCCTAACAATTGTTTTAAGTTAATTAAACTCGTATTTAAATTATTTTGCGCAATAGCCAATTCTTTTATATCTGAAGCGTGAGTAGATTTTATCTGTAGCAATTCACTTTTAGATTTTAATATTGCTTCATATAATTTAGTTAAACGCTCTACTTCTTGTTTGCTAATAATTTCTTGTTCTTCTCTAATACCTAATAGTTCTTTATTAAATAATACTTGTAAATATGCGTTTGTAATATCTAACGAAATATCTAAAGCAATACGATCAATATCTATTTCTCCTTTTTGAGCAGCTATTTTAGCTTGTTGTAAGGTATATTTATTTCTATTACCATTAAATAAAGTCATTCCAGAACTAAATCCAAAACTTGTAGAATTACTAGAGCTTGTTGTAATTCCTGTAGAAGCATCAAATGCGCCACGTGTAAAACGAACGCCTTCAGAGGCATTAAAACTAAAATCTGGGAAGTAATTTCCTTTTGCGATAGTAATATCCTCTTCTAAAGATTGATTCTGTAATTCTTGTCTTAAAATATCTATATTATGCTCTTTAGCATAGTTAATACACTCCTCTAAAGACCATTTTTTTTGAGCGCTTAATGTGATCGCACTTAATAAAAATATACAGACAATAAGTTTTTTCATAATATATCTAATCTTACTTCTTTTTACTAAAGGTATAGTACATTAAAGGTATAAAATATAAACTAATAAACGTACCTATGATCATTCCTCCAATAACGGTTAAGGCTAATGGTTTTTGTAATTCAGCACCTAATCCTGTGATAAATAAAAATGGTGTTAGTGCTAATATGGTAGTTAATGAGGTCATTAAAATAGGTTTTAAGCGTAATTTACCACCTTGTTTTATCGCCTCTTCAACTGCTAGTCCTTGTTTTCGTAATAAATTAATCGTGTGCAGTTTTAAAATACTATCATTAATAATCACACCACTCATCACTACAATACCAATAATAGCCATCACATTAATTGTCCCTCCAAATAACCAAAGTAATAGTAATGCGCCACCAATATCAATAGGGATTTCTAATAAAATAATAATAGGTTGCCATAAGGATTCAAACTGTGCTGCCATTATAAAATACAATAATAACAATGCTACTATAATCACGATGATCAATTCATTACCTAAGCTTTTTAAATCTAACCAACTGCCAGAAAAACGTACGTTAAAATCTTTGCTGTTTTTAAATGTTGTTTTAATGCTATTAATATCACTTTCGATATTAGAACTACTAATATCATAACCTAAATATTCACCGCTTCGATTTGCTTTAATGGCTTTATACTGCTCTATATTATTAATTTTAATTAGATTCTTGACAGGGATAAGAGCTGCATTTTCATCAGTTTTATTATTCTTAACAAATAATTGTTGAATTACATTTTCAAAAACAATAGCATCGTATTTTAATTTAATAGGGATAAACTTCTGTGCTGTTTTTAAGTCGTCAATAAAATTCTGATTAAATGTTGTTTTCAATTCATTAATTAAATCATCATAGTTAACATCATATAAGAGCACATTTTCATGAATAATCTGTATCGATGCTGTTTGTTTTAAAGGAATTTCTGAAGTTGTTTTTTCTTTAAATAACTCATTTATAGCTAACAACTGCTCTTCTGTAGGGACTTCTGATGATTCTTTGGAATGCACTTGAGCTATTAAAGGGCTTTTATTGGTGCCGAAGATATATTCAAAAATAGTTTTAGGGGTATTAAAACTAAAGTTCACGTTTGGATAGTTTTGTTTAAAATTATTAGTTATAGTTGATTGAATCTTATTGAGATGCTCTGGGGAATCTGTTTTTATATATACAGATGCCTCAGAAAAACTTTTCGTATTTTCACGTTGTAATAAAAATTGCTGTTCCCCAACCTGTTCAAATTGTGTTTCAATATTAGGGATATTTGCTAATGTGTTTGAAATACGTTGTTGATTTTCAGTAACATTAATATTTTCATTCCAGTCTACATCTACAATAATTTCATTTTGATTAATATCAGGTAACTGTGAATAGGTCATTGTTTTAAATAAAAATATGGCTATCACTATGCTGGCTATAGAAACGCCATAAACAATCCATTTTTTACTAAAAAAGAAATGATATCCTTTTTCATACCAGTTTTCAATATGTTGTGTTTTAGCATTGACTTTAAACCATTTTTCAAACTTAAAATTCTTGTGTTTTAGCTGTTTGTAAATAACAGGAATCAAAATAATAGACACTACTAAAGATGAGCCTAAACCAATAGATACGGCTAAAGCTTGATCATAAAACAAAGCCCCTGTAATACCACTTAAAAATAATAGGGGTAAAAACACAGAACAGGTTGTTAATACAGAGCTAATAAGTGGTGAGATAATTTCATTAGTCCCTTTAACACAAGCTTCAAATAAATTGAGTCCAGATTCTAATTTTTGAGTAATATTATCAATAACAATAATGGCATTATCAATCATCATCCCTACTCCCAAAATTAAACCTGATAGTGAAATAATATTAATAGATAAACCAAACATATACATTAATAACAAACTCACTATTAATGATACCGGAATACTAATGGCGATAATTAATGGCGATTTGACATCCTTTAAAAAGAAAAACATAATCAGTACCGCCAAAATACTTCCAATCCATAAACTGGATTTTAAATTATCTATAGAGAGTTTTAAAAGTTTGGTTTGGTCCTGGTTAACGCTAAATTTAAGGTTGGGATAGTCCTGTGTAAAGGATACCGATAATTCATCTAAAGCCGTTTTTAAATCATAAACGCGAGCGTCTGCTTGTTTTATAATAGCTAAAGTAATGGCACGATTGCTATTATCATATACCAAACCACGATCTAATTGCGGTTTTAAAGTCACTGAAGCCAGTTCTTTAAGCTGAAATAATTTTCCTTTTATATTCAGGTAAATGGTTTCAATATCCGTTTTTGTACGAAGCGGATTAGAGAATTTAAAATTGTATTGATAAATTCCATTTTGTACTAATAAGTTCCCTAGCTCAAAATTGTTTTGTTTAATGGCATTAATTAGCTCATTATTAGTAATGCCTAAACTTTGTATTTTGTTTTTATTAGGCGTAACAATAATTTCAGCTTTAGTTTGCCCACTCATATCGGCTAAAGCAATATCTGGCAATTGCTCTATACGCTTTTTTAAAACGGTTTCTGTAAATTCACTGAGTTCTAAAAAACGTTCGTCACTATAATCACCTTTTAAAGAGACGACTAAATTTAAAATAGGAATATCTGTAGCAGAAGCTTTAATAACTTTAGGACGATCTAAATCTCTAGGTAAGCTATTTAATGCGCCATCTACTTTTTCATTGACTTCAATAAAGGCATAATCAGTATTAACACCGTATTCAAAATTAAGTTTGAGTGTAGCAAAACCATCACGAGTTTCGGTTTCTATATCTTTAAGGTTAGCAACTTGAAGTAACTGGTTGCGTAAAGGTCTTGTGACATTAGTTTCTAGCTCACGTGCGGTATTATTCTCGTAACTTAACTGTACTGTAATTTCAGGGATAGCAATATCTGGCATTAAAGACGTAGGAATACGTAATGCGGCAACAATACCCAAGAGTAAAAACGCAAATGTCGCCATAAATACAGCAACAGGACGGTTGATTAAAAATTTAACCATAGGTTAATTATCAAATTTAAGATGAAGATAGTGAAATTAGATAAGGATATACTGAATTTTAAGATAACAATAAAGGTAGATATTAAAAGATAAAAAAAATACTTATTTTCTTAGAAAATTATTAAATCTGGAGTTACTACATTAGACTGGACACACAGTTGCGAGATTTAGAGCTTTATA
>CAZECB010000174.1:0-2258 GCA_964510745.1 uncultured Flavobacteriaceae bacterium
GAGACGTAATAGTCATTAATAATAGAGGTCTGCCTTCAAAAGTTTTTCCTCTATCTTCAATAGATATTCTATCAGATGCATTTGCCAATGCATAAGCGTATTGCATTAATTTATCATGAGTTACATGCCATTCTCCAACTTGATGACCAATAACACTCTCTGGAGTAGGTATATTTTTATTGTATGATATGTTTTGTGGTAAGTAATAAGATAAATCTATTTTTTCTTGTGAGCTTGAGATTACACTAAATAGTAAAGAGAATAAAAGAAGTTTTTTCATTATGGAATTAGTTAGGGTATAAATATAAAAAAACCACTACGATTTGATAGTGGTTTTAATAATTTTAAGTTTTATTTATATCTTAAATATCTTCAAAATTTACATCAGTAAAGTTCTCTGATGAAGATGGCGCTTCATCTGTATTTGTTTCAGGAGTATTATTTGTTGCTTCAGTTTTATAATCATCTCTTTTGTAATCTTTCTGATGACGCTCACTAATTACCTCTGTTCCTTTTTCATTAATTACATAATCAATCATTTCACCTAAGATATCTTTAAATTCAGAAAAATCTTCTTTGTATAAATAAATCTTGTGCTTCTTATAGTGAAAAGAACCATCATCATTAGTGAATTTTTTACTCTCAGTTATAGTAAGATAATAATCTCCAGCTTTGGTAGATCTTACGTCAAAGAAATAAGTGCGTCTTCCAGCTCTCAGTACTTTTGAATATATCTCTTCTTTCTCCATCATATCATGATTACTCATAGTTTTATTTTTTATTTTATGATTCAAAAATCTAAAAAAAAAATTTAGCAACCAACTAAATATCAGATTTCTTTTTCAGTAAGTTGTTTTAAATATAATTCTTTATAATATCCGTCTATATTGATGAGTTCTTGGTGATTTCCAGTTTGAATTATTTTACCATCATCTAAAACAATTATTTTGTCTACATTTTTTGCAGAAGAAACACGATGACTTACAATTATTGTAGTTTTATTTTTAGATATTTTATTGAGGTTTTTAAGGATTTTCTCTTCTGTTTCTGTATCAACAGCTGATAAGCAATCATCAAGTAATAAAATTTCAGGATTTTTAATTATTGCCCTAGCAATAGAGATACGTTGTTTTTGTCCACCAGAGAGTGTGATGCCCCGTTCTCCTAAAACAGTATCGTAACCGTTAGTGAATTTTTTAATGTTTTTATGTACTACTGCATCTTTAGCAGCTTTGATAATCTCATCTTCAGTAGCGTTTATATTTCCAAATTTAATATTATTCTTTATAGAGTCTGAAAACAGAAAAGCATCTTGTGGCACATAACCAATATGATTTCTTAAACTTTTTAAATTTATTTTTTCAATAGATGTTTGATCTATAGTAATATGCCCTTGATTAATATCATACAGTCGACCTATTAATTCTAAGATAGTAGATTTTCCAGCACCTGTCTTTCCTATAATAGCTAAACTTTCTCCTTTTTTAAGATGAAAACTAACTCCTTTTAAAGCTTCAATATTGGTGTCTTCATAAGTAAAATGTACATCATTAAAAATAACCTCTCCTTTTAATTCTGAAGTGTTTTCTGTTAAATTTTTAATCTGTGGAACTTCTTTTAAAAATTCATTAATACGTTTTTGAGAAGCTTCAGCTTGTTGAATCATTGAGGTTACCCAACCTAAAATTGCAACTGGCCACGTGAGCATATTTACATAAATAATAAATTCTGCAATAGTTCCAAACTCTTCTATAGTCCCATTAATATATTGTTTACCACCAATATAAATAACCATGAGGTTACTCACACCAATAAGTAATATCATCATCGGAAAAAATAAAGCTTGTACTTTAGTTAAATTTATTTGTTTTTGACGATTGGCAATAGATAGAGTTTCAAATGCAATATTTGTTTGCGGTTCAATACCATAAGCTTTAATTACAGAAACTCCACTGAAAGATTCTTGTGTGAATGTGGATAATTTTGATAAATATTCTTGTACAATAGTACTGCGTTTATGTATTTGTTTACTTAATATGTAAATTGAAATTGATAAAACAGGTAGTGGTAATACAGTATAGAACGCTAGAGTAGGTGCTTTGTTAAACATATATATTAAAGCAACTACAAATAAAGTAATCATATTAAGAGAATACATAATAGCTGGACCAGTATACATACGTACACGGCCAACATCTTCACTAATTCTATTCATTAACTCTCCTGTTCTATTTTTTTTATAAAAATTTAGAGAGAGG
>CAZECB010000174.1:2268-5303 GCA_964510745.1 uncultured Flavobacteriaceae bacterium
CGATGAAACGAGATACTGCAATAATAGTTTGCCGCATTAAAAATGTAAAAATTGCAGCAATTATAGCAACAACAATGAGATAGAGAATATTTTTTGTTAACTCTGCTTTATAGATTTCGTGGCTAATTTTACCATTTAGTTTATTTTCGATAATAGTAATAGAATCACCTACTAATTGAGGTGTAAATAATACAAATATTTTAGAAACAATTGTAATAATTACGCCTAACAAGAGTCTGTATCTATACTTATAAAAGTATTTGTTAATGTACTTTAATTCTTTCATTTACAATTAGTAAGCTATTTTTGTTTTTTTAATGCTTTCGTAATTTAATATCATTTTTTTTGCAGATACCTTAATTATAAGCTATTTTTGCACCCCGTTATTTCATATTATTCAATAATGAGATGATTAAAAAATAAATTTATTAAAATGATATCAGACGTAATAAACTCTAGCGAAATTAAAAAAGTTGACCCTGTATTTGGGCAACTTTCTTTTGATAATCACGAACAAGTTGTTTTTTGTAATGACAAAGATACAGGATTAAAAGCAATAATTGGAATACATAATACAGTTTTAGGACCTGCTTTAGGAGGAACTAGAATGTGGAATTATAATACTGAAACAGAGGCATTAAATGATGCATTACGCTTATCTCGTGGGATGACTTTTAAATCTGCAATTACTGGATTAAACCTTGGTGGTGGTAAAGCTGTTATTATTGGAGACGCTAAAACTCAAAAAACACCTGAGTTAATGAAACGTTTTGGAGAATTTGTTCATTCTTTAAGTGGTAAATATATTACCGCTGAAGATGTAGGAATGGAAACTTCTGATATGGATTTAGTACGTGAAGTAACACCTTATGTTACTGGAATCTCAGAAAATAAAGGTGGCGCGGGTAACCCTTCTCCAATTACAGCATATGGTGTATTTATGGGAATGAAAGCTGCTGCTAAATATAAATTTGGAAGTGAATTATTAGAAAATAAAACAGTATACGTACAAGGTATAGGACATGTTGGAGAATCTTTAGTTGAACATTTAACAAATGAAGGCGCTAAGGTGGTAATTTCTGATATTAATGAAGAGCGTTTACAAGCTGTAAGTACTAAATATGGAGTAGATATTTATAGAGGAAATGATTTTTATGCTGAAGATATGGATATTTATGCGCCATGTGCTTTGGGAGCAACTGTAAATAATGAAACAGTGCAAAAATTGAAAGCAAAAATAATAGCTGGAGCAGCTAATAATCAATTAGCAGATGAAAATGCTCAAGGTGTTTTATTGCAAAAAAGAGGTGTTGTTTATGCTCCAGATTTTTTAATTAATGCGGGAGGAATTATAAATGTATATGCAGAATTAGAAGGTTATGGAAAACAAGAAATTATCCGTAAAACTGAAAATATATACAATACAACATTAGAAATTTTAGCAAACGCAGAAACTAATGGTATCACTACTAATGAAGCTGCTTTAAATATTGCTAAAAATAGAATTGAAGTTAGAAAAAAAGAAAATTCTAAATAAATTCAATTAAAAATAATACTATTTTTGCAGGCGAAAGATTAACTTAATCTTTCGCCTTTTAAATTTAAAAAGTTCTTTACAAGATGCTAAATAGAAGACATATTCGTATTAAAGTAATGCAATTAATTTATGCATTAAATGGTGATGAAAGTGTAGACCTTAAAAAGGAAGAACGTTTACTTTTAAAGAGCATGGAGAGTATGTATAATTTATACCTTATTACTTTGTCTTTGCTTACTGAGATACATAAAAAGGTAGAAGATCACCTTGTGAAATCTCAACAAAAACATTTAGCTACTTCTGAAGAGAAAAACCCAAATCGTAAATTTATAAATAATGAAGTATTACATCTTCTAAAAAACAATATAGCTCTAAAACAAAAATTTGAAGATTATAAAATTGATAACTGGCAACTTGATGATGAGTATGTAGACGTTATTTTTAAAGATCTTTTTAATAGTGAATTGTATAAAGATTACATGACTACTAGGGTGTCAACCTTTAAAGAAGATAAAGAGTTTGTAATTGATATGTTTAAGACTATTATTGCCCCTAATGATAAACTTTATGAATATTTAGAAGATAAAAATATTACTTGGGTTGATGATATGCCAGTTGTAAATACAGCTATTGTAAAATTATTACGTAAAGTAAAATCAAGCTCAGATATTAATTTTTTCACACCCAAATTATTTAAAGATATAGAAGATAAAGAGTTTGCAATAGATTTATTAAAGAAAACAGTTTTAAACTTAGGGACTTTTAGTGATGTGATTACAGCAAAAACAAAGAACTGGGATAAAGATCGTATTGCAAATATTGATTTTGTATTACTACAAATGGCAATTTGTGAGTTTCAGAAATTCCCTTCTATACCAGTAAAAGTCACGATAAATGAATATTTAGAAGTCGCTAAAGAATATTCTACACCCAAAAGTAATGTGTTTATTAATGGAATTTTAGATAAGCTAGTGAAGGAGTATAGTGATGATGGAACATTAAATAAAATGGGGCGTGGATTGATGTAATCTTTTTTTTTGTTACTTTTATAGCCAGAATTATAAAATAAAATATAAAAAGTAACCCACAATTTATCTTAAAAACGATTAAAATGAGAAAAGTAATTTTAGGTTTAAGCGCACTATGTATGGTAGCTTTAACATCATGTAAAGAAGATGCATCTAATAAAGTGCAAAGTGCAAATGTAACGCAAGCAGCAGCTAGAGATGCAGTAAATGTTGAATATCCAGCAATTACATTTGACAAAACAGAACACGATTTTGGAACCATTACTAACGGTACTCCTGTGTCAACTACCTTTTCATACACAAATACAGGAAAAACACACTTAGTAGTTTCTGATATTAAAGCTACTTGTGGATGTACTGTTCCTAGTAACTGGAGTAGAGCACCATTAGCACCAGGAGAATCAGCACAGTTTACTGTAGATTTTAATGGTAAAGGTGCTAATAAAGTATCTAAAACAGTAACGTTAACA
>CAZECB010000175.1:0-5288 GCA_964510745.1 uncultured Flavobacteriaceae bacterium
TACCTGAAGCATTTCAATATTTAATTAATGCTAAAAATGTATTGCTCACACCTCACGTTGCAGGTTGGACCATAGAAAGTAAAGAGAAACTAGCCCAAACCATCGTTGATAAAATCAAAGCAAAATTTTATTAACTTTATGGAATTATCTTTAATTCCTAAAACATGCAATACAAGGCAACTTCTCCAGAAGATTATATTAGTCAAATTCCAGCAGAGCGAAAAGCACCGATGGAAAGATTAAGAAAGGTCATTCTTGATAACTTACCAAAAGGATTTGAAGAAGGCATGAATTATAATATGATTGGGTTTTATGTACCGCATTCAATATACCCAAACGGATACCATTGTGACGCATCTCTGCCATTATCATTTATGAATATTGCTTCACAGAAAAATTTTATAGCATTATATCACATGGGTATTTATGCTAAAAAAGAACTATTAGATTGGTTTGTAACAGAATATCCAAAACATTGTAAATACAAACTTGATATGGGAAAGGGTTGTATTCGATTTAAAAAAACTGAAGATATTCCATATCAATTAATTGCAGAATTAACATCAAAAATGACAGCAGATGAGTGGATTACTATTTACGAAAATGCAGTACTTAAAAAGTAAAACTGTAACAAAACATTAAAATTTAATACATATAAATGAAGTTACTATGGATAAACGAGTCACAGGTATAGGTGGATTTTTTTTTAAAACAAAAGATTCTGATAAAATAAAAGCATGGTATGGTAAGCATTTAGGGTTACCTGTTGATGATTATGGGTGTACCTTTTGGTGGAAAGATAAACAAGGCAATGATTGTTCTACACAATGGTCGCCTTTTAAAGAAGATACCAATTATTTCAAGCCTAGTGAAAAACCGTTTATGATGAATTTTAGAGTTGAAAATTTACATGAGCTCTTAAAAGTACTTAAAGACGAAGGTGTTACTATTGTAGGTGAAGTTGAAGAGTATGATTACGGTAAATTCGGATGGATTTTAGACCCTGAAGGCAATAAAATTGAATTATGGGAACCTGTTGATAGTGCATTAAAGTAATTAAAAAATTAACAATCAAAAAAACAAAATTATGTCAGACGAAAAAAGTTTACAAGATGACCTAAATGAAATACTAGGTGATACAAAAGAAGAATTAAAAAAGGCAGCAGATCGTGTGAGTAAAAAAGCAGCAGAACTAGCTGAAGAAGCTAAAGAAGCCGCAGAAAAAGCAAAAGAAAAAGCCTCAGAATTAGCTGGTGAAGCTAAAGAGAAAGCGTCTGAATTTGGAGAGGAGGCTAAGGACGCCTATGATAAAATTTCTGGTGAAAACAAAAAAGTACTCGCTGGAGTTACTGCTATATTATTGGGAGGATTTGGAGTTCATAAATTTGTGCTAGGCTATTATAAAGAAGGCGCTATTTTATTAGCAATAACAATAACACTTAATATTTTTGGGTTTTTAGGATTTTTTGGCGGATTATTCGGTATTTTAGTTTGGGCATTTACGGTAATTGAAGGATTAATATATTTAACAAAAACTAATAATGAATTTTTTAAAACCTATCAAAAATATAAAAAGCCTTGGTTTTAATATTATAAAGAAATGATATTCTATTTAGATAGTCATTAGAATAGTTTTAGAATTTAAAAAAGTCAAAATACAATGTTTTGACTTTTTTGTTTTAATTTAATATCGTAATATTGCAATATAACTTTAATATAAAAGTAAAATTAATCGTTTGATTTTTATAAAGTTGAAAAGTAATGTCAGGTAGAGCGCAGTCGAGACCTAATTTGATTTTACTAACTTTTCGATGAATCTTATATGTCGAACTCACGTTAATTATAAAAAGACCTTTTTCTTTAAGAAGAATAAATATGGGAGCATCAAAACTGGATATCTATAACAGTGACGTTAATGACTTGGCAAGTATTGCTAAAGTATTTGCACACCCTGCACGTGTGTCAATTTTACAGTACATCAGTAAACAAGAAAGCTGTATTTGTAATGATATTGTGGATGAAATAGGATTGTCACAACCTACCATCTCACAACATTTACAAGTCATTAATACTGCAGGGCTTTTAAAAGGTAATTTTAAAGGAAAAAGTGTTTGTTATTGCTTAAATATAGAACGCTTTCAAGAATTTCAACAATTATTCAATACATTTTTTAATACTACAGCATCCAATTGTTGTTAAAACTATTTATATGAAACACTCATAACTAAAAATTAATCATATATAAAATTGATTGTATGAGTGCTACATTTGACAATTAAAAAACAATAAATATAAACACATGAAGACAGAACAGTTTTTATCATTATTATCAGAACATCAAGGAAAATCATTGTTGTTTGAATATGCACCAAATCTTTTAGTAGGAGCTAATTATCATATTACAGAAGTGAAACATATTACTATAGACTCTGTAGATTGTGGCGCTCAAGAAGATGCTTGGAAAGAAACGATTATCCAACTATGGGAAAGCCCAAGTGAATTGGGTAAAACCGAATTCATGTCTGCTTTTAAAGCCTTAGGAATCCTTAAAAAAGTAGGCTCTATAAAATCATATGTGTTAGATGCTGAGGTAAAGTTTGAATATAGTAACGCTACATTTCATATGGCACAACTATTTGTTAACGATTTTGAAATCAGAAATAATAATTTGATTCTTAAGTTAGCGGTTGAAAAAACAGATTGTAAAGCCAAAGGGATTTGTGGTGTTCCTGAAGAAATAGAAATGATTACTTCAGAAACAAACAGTTGTGCACCAGGGAGTGGATGTTGTTAGTTTGGTTATTAGTGGTTAGATACTAGTTGTTAGTTAGTCTTTGTAATAAGAAAATAAATATCATTCAGAGCGTAGCGAAGAATCTGTTAAAAATAGAGAACATCTGTTTATTAAATTAAAGCTGAATCAAAAAGATACCCGCTGGAGTTTATCTTGAGCGGAGTCGAAAGACGGAAAATAAATATGAAAAAAAACATCCTCGTATTATGTACAGGAAACTCCTGTAGAAGCCAAATGGCACACGGTTATTTTAACCAATTGGCAAGTGATAAAGCAACAGTATATAGTGCAGGTATAGAAACACATGGACTAAACCCGGGCGCAGTTGCCATCATGAAAGCGGATGATATTGATATTACCCATCATACCTCAAATCATGTGGATGAGTATATTGAGGTTGATTTTGATTATATTTTAACCGTTTGTGATCATGCTAATGAAAATTGCCCATATATCCCGAATAAAAATGCAACCCGATTACATCATAACTTTTTTGACCCTTCAAAAGTAGAAGGTACTGATGATGAAAAATACAATGCCTTTTTAAAAGCTAGAAATGAAATTAAAAGGTATGTTGAAAGATTTATTGATGAGTATTTAAATTAATCTAAAATCTATATTTTACATTTAATAGAATATATCTCGGTAAAACCCTAACACTAGTTTCACTACGTTGTATTTCAGATATAAATACATTTGAATAATTACGGACATCTCCTAAATTATTCCCAGATAGGCGAAATGAAAACTTACTGTTTTCTGGGGTATAATTGACTAAAAAATTAGTAAATAAAAAATTATTATCATTTATAGAATAAAAATTATTAGTTGATTGAATTAATAGTTTTTTAGAAATTTTTATAGTTGATGTCAATGAACTTTCAAAATATTCATTACTTGTACTTTGATTGTTAAACTGGCCTCGAGTTAGGTTATACTGAGCAGCAAATTTAAAATTTATAGGTAATTTAAAATAGGTAGTACCTTGCAAACGGTAATTTGAATTATAATTTTGTACTTCATTTGCAACATTATTTATAATAGTTGGTCTAGTTGTCCAGGATTGCTGAGTACTGAGTTTTATGCTTGATGCCAAAGGAGATAAATATTTTGATGCACTTAAATTAAAATTGGTGAACCTATTACCATCTATGATTAAAAATTCATTAAAATTAGTACGTTCACTTATTGTATTTTGAGAACCATAACTAACATCCGAAAAGCTATGAGACAAAAAAGTATTAATTATAAATTGCTTCTTATAGTTATTGAAGGTATAAAATAAACTAAAACTGTTATTACCAAATTGTTCAATATTATTAATACCTCTAGTGAATGTTCTATAATTTCTTAAAATAAAGTTTTCATTTAAAAATTGTATTGTTGGTAAGTTATTTCTATAGCTATAGCTCAATCCAAAATTGCCAAATCCAGTTTTACTTAAATTAAATCGAATATTGGGGTTGATAGAAAAAAATTGTTTTCTATTAGAGTTTAAATTCACAAAATTCTCTGCTATTTTAATAGAAGATGTTACTTTTAATTTACGAGATAGATTATAACTATACCTGCCAGATAAACTTAATTCTGTTTTTTTATACCTTGTATTGTTAGATAAAGAATCTATAATAGGTCCATCACTAAAATTAAATCTAGAATTAACTTCATCTATATCTACTTTTGAAGTGAAATCTAAACCATATTCAGATCTATTATTTTTTCCTGTAACTTCTGTAATAGCTCCATAGTAAGTCAATGGTGATTCAGAATTTTGTATTACAAGTAAGTCTTCGTTGTTATTAAAAATCGTATTGAAAACATTGGGAGTTATATTTAATTGTTGATCTGTTCTATTAATACCTAAATAAGTGTAAACTAATAATAGCGTTTTTGGGTTTAATTTTTTTGTAATATTAAGGTGATTAAAGATATTTAAATTTTCACCATCTTGGTCTTGATTAATAGTTTCAGTATTAAAAATTAAATTTCCACTTTTAGTAATATAATTATTTTCTATAGAAAAATTATAGGTTAAATAAGTGCTTTCATTTTTTAAATATTTTAATTCAAACTCAGAGGCTAGGGCAATGTCTCTAACTCTCACTGTATTTTGTTCTGAAAATTGAATTAATTCAGGCTCAATAAAAAATTGATTAAAAAGTGAATTTTGATTATTAAATCTATCTAGAGCAAAATAAGACAAGCTTCTAAGTTTTGTTTTTTTAGACAAATTAGTAACAAAACTAAGTGAGTTTACAAAAGAGTTATTAAATACATCTTCATTATTAGAAAAATTGGAAAATGTATCATCTATGTTAACGATTTCATTATTTTGTTTTTCTATTTTTCTATTTGTATTCCTACTCGATATATTGATAGCACCTGTATTTTTTATTTGTGAAATGGCTGATTCACCAATATTATTAAGTTTAGATAAATTAAAGAATTTAATTTTCTTTTTTAATAAGCCAATATTTACAGAACTATTATAGCG
>CAZECB010000176.1:0-5265 GCA_964510745.1 uncultured Flavobacteriaceae bacterium
AGCCAACTCACTAAAGCATCAATACTTCTTAAGGGTGATTTTAAATCATGGGAGACAATATGGGCATATTCTTGTAATTCTTCGTTACTCTTTTTTAACTCGAGTAAGAGTTTTTCTTTTTGAAGTTCTAAGTTTTTTAAATCTGTAATATCTAAGTGAATTCCTATTGAGCCTATAATATCGCTCTTTATATCATAATTAGGAGCACCACTTATTAACCAATGTCGGTTTTCTCCAGCTTTATTTTTTACTTTTAGTTCGTAAGAATTAGACTGACCTTTTAGACGTTTATTGTGTTCTTTTTTTATAATGTTAGTAACACCATCACTTTGAAATATATCACTGCCTTTTTTTCCTAATAGTTCTGCTTCAGTATAGCCAGACATTTCAGAAAAACTTTGATTCACCATTAAAATTTCATCATCCCTGTTAACTTCAACCAAACCAAGCTTCATATTAGCTATAATATTGCTATACTTTTGCTTTTCTGCTTCTACAGCTTTTTGGTATTGATTTTCTAATGTGATATCCCTTACAATACCTTGTGCTGCTATGATATTATTCTTATCATCTACAATAATACTGGCATTGATATGTACTAGCTTTTGAGTCTTATCCTTTGTATTAATTTTTACCTGAAAATTTGTAATAGAACCTTCTTTAACTAATATTTTGAAGGCATTCATAACATTATCAACTTCAGAAACATCAGCTAATTGTGTAAGATTAAAATCTTCTACAGCGTTATCATAACCAAGTAAATTAACAGCAGCATCGTTCATTTTTAAAACATTGCCCCATAAGTCCATGACAACGTAGGCATCTACTATGTTTTCAAAAACACCTTTTAATTCAGATGTCTTTTCTTTAACTAGTTTTTCTAATTTCTGGGTGGTTTTGTAAAGTTCTGCAGACTTTTCTTCAAGAATTTTTTCAGCCGCTTTACGAGATGCTTTTTCGCGTTCTAGAGCTCTTTTAAGAATATTTATATCGTCGCCTTGCGTCATTTTTTAGTAATAAAAAAGCGTACTTCAGTACCTTTTTCGTTTAACTTTTCATAATCAATGACTACAGGGACTTTAAATAATTTAAAGGTCTCTAACATTAAACCTTTACCCAGCATATAAAGCGCTTTATCAGACTTGTAGACCATAACCATTTTATCTTCACTCCGTGATTCTAAATCAAATGTTGGTAATTGTGCCTCTGGATATATTTTTTTTACTTCAACATGAATGTGGTTTTCTATAGAGGCTAATAAATCCATGGGATCTTTATAATGATCTACAAGATTAGGATGTGATTTAATTAAAGCACTAAAAAGATGTTCAGAATACACTAAAAGTAAATCATCTACAGAAATATCTGTATTATGACTTAGATGCGAAATTAATTGCAGCATTTCAGAAAATTCATAAGTTCCTACAGCAGTATAAATACCATCAGATTTTAACTCAGATTGATTAATGATTTTATCAACCATAGCCAAACCAAATTTAGTTTCTACTAACTCTAAGAACTCTGTGAATATAATACCTTTCATTATGTTGTTATTAATTCGTTAATACTCCAATATGCTAATATTTTTTCAATTTTAGACACATAATCTTCATATTTTAAAGGCTTTAATACATAACCTGCAATACCAGTTTCAAAACAAGCCAATAAATCTCTTTGATTATTAGAGGTTGTTAAAATTATAGTAGGGATGTATTTTAAACGATTATCTGCTTTTAAAATTTTTAAAAACTCGATCCCATTAACCTTTGGCATATTTAAATCTAACATGATGATATCTGGAAGATTATCTTTTTGTTGTAATATATTTAAAGCCTCTTCACCATTATTAGCTTCGGTTATATTATGATTAAGCCCAAGTGAACTCGTGGCTCTGTTAAGTTTCATTATTTCTATCTTATCATCTTCAATCAGAAGAATATTAAGTTTTTTCATATCCTGGTTTTGTGTTTTAAAATAATAGTGCAAATTACATGAATTATATAAATGCCTTGTTTTGCTTCGTTTAACAGATTCTATATATCGACGAATGTAAAATAAGTGTCGGTGAGTGGTTTTTAGCATCAGTAAAATGTAATCTAATCAAATTTGCCGACGGCTATTATTTATAATACTTTTGAGCCAAATATGAATGCATGAGTATTATTTCCAGAGACATATCTAAAGCCGTTGACTTACTCAATCAGGAAGAATTGGTTGCTGTCCCAACAGAAACTGTATATGGATTGGCTGGAAATATTTATAGCAAAACCGCCATTACTAAAATTTTTGAAACTAAGAAACGACCGTTTTTTAATCCACTTATTGTTCATATAGCATCTGTAGATAAGTTACAAGATATTGTATCAGAAATTCCAGAAAAAGCAAAACGACTAGCAGAAGTGTTTTGGCCAGGACCAATGACTTTAGTCCTTAAAAAAAAAGCTAGTATTCCAGATGTGATAACAGCAGGAAAAGATACTGTCGCTGTAAGAATACCCAGTCATCCTGTAGCTTTAAGGTTGTTAAGCAAGCTCGATTTTCCATTGGCCGCGCCAAGTGCAAATCCATTTAACCGTATTAGTCCTACCAAAGCAGAACATGTAGAAGCTTATTTTAAAAATGATCTTAAGATGGTATTAGATGGTGGTACATGCAAAAAAGGTATAGAATCAACTATTATTGGTTTTGAGAATAATGAACCTATAATCTATCGTTTAGGATCAACATCCATTGATGCTATAGAAACTATTATTGGAAAAATTGAAATCAAAAATAAAAAAGACGTTGCACCTGACGCACCAGGCATGTTAGAACGGCATTATGCACCAAAAACACCCACAGTTTTAGCAAATAATATTGCTACCGCTCTAGAGCAGTATAAAGATATCCGAACAGGCGTATTAACATTTTCTAATCCTGTTAAAAACATCGACATTACCAAGCAACTTACACTTTCAAATTCTGGTAACCTAGAGGAAGCCGCAGCAAATTTATATAATGCGTTACATGAGTTAGATGTTGAACATTTAGATATAATTATTATAGAAAAATGTCCTGATGTAGGACTTGGAAAATCTATAAATGATAGACTGCAACGAGCTACAAAATAACTGGTAAAGTACTGGGGATTTATCCTGAAAAATCCCTTTATCTTTAGATAGTCAGCAAAGTTATTATACTGATGAATTATAGTTTTATTTTTTATAAAAAGTGAACTTTTTACCTTATTTCAAAGTGTGTTTTTATTATATTTGATGCTATCGTTTGATAGCATCAAATATGAAACCACCTTATAAAATTACTTCAGAAATTTTAAAATTAATAACTAAAATTTCAGAAAAAATAGGAGAAATTAATGCTGCTTTTTTAGATAAGCCCTCTACAAAACTTCGCAAAGAGCATAAAATTAAAACGATACATTCTTCTCTAAAGATAGAAGGAAATACATTAACACAACAGCAGATAACTGCTCTGTTGAATCATAAAAGAGTCATTGGACCTATAAAAGATATTAAAGAGGCGGCTAATGCGATTGCTGTATATAATAGTTTAGCAGACTTTAGCCCTACTAAAGAACGTTCCTTTTTAAAAGCCCATAAAATCATTATGGGAGACCTGATAAAAGATGCAGGGCATTATCGGACTCAAACAGTAGGAATTGTTAAAGGTACTAAAATAGCGCACGTAGCACCTCCATTTGAAAATGTTCCCTTTTTAATGAAAGATTTATTTAACTATTTGAAATCGGATGAAATTGTACTGATAAAAAGCTGTGTATTTCATTATGAAATGGAATTTATTCATCCTTTTTTAGATGGTAATGGGAGGATGGGCAGGCTATGGCAAACACTTATTTTAATACAAAAATATCCAGTCTTTGAATACTTGCCTTTTGAAACATTAATTAGCAATGACCAGAACCTATATTACAAAACACTTGCTGAGTGTGACAAACAAGGCAGTTCTACAAAATTTATTATCTACATGCTAAATGTTATTAATACGGCTTTAAATAATTTGTTAGATTTTAATAATCGGAACTTTAATACTGATCAGAGATTGTCCTATTTTAAGGAGATGGATTTACATACATTTTCTCGTAAAGATTATATGAATGTATTTAAAGACATTTCTTCAACAACAGCAACTAGAGATTTAAACAAGGGAGTGGAATTAGGTTATTTTATTAAACAGGGAGAAAACAATAAAACAATATATCGTCTTTCTGATACTGATGCATCCTAATTTAAAATAAAAAAACCTAAACTAGGTCTTTTTATTTTATGTAATTAATTCTCAAGAATCTCTAAACTTAAGCTTTGTAATTCTTTATTATTTAGAAGTTTTTTTCTAGCCTTTTTTTCGATTTGATCAATTCTTTGTTTACTGACTCCATAGATATCCCCTATTTCTTGCATCGAATGCTTACCTCTATCGTCAAGTCCCATACGCAGGCTTAAAATATCAAATTCTTTTTCATTCACTAACTGCTTAATCAGAGAATTTATATGCACTGCATCCATTTTTTGCCCAACCAGAGTATCAAGGTTAGCGACAGGATCTGCAACGATATCTTTTAAATACTTATCCCCCGAATTTGAAGAAGCTATTGGTTTATCTATTGAGTTTATTTTTTGATTTGAGGCATGTTCTAAAATTTTCGTTACACTTTTAGTAACATCAAGTGCTCTAGACAAGTCTTCGTGGTCTAACTCTAATGCATTTTCATCTGAGGTAAGTCTATCATAATGAGCTAATTTTTCTTCTGCATATACGGGCACTCTAATGGTTTTTGCATTATTGTCTATAAATCGATTAATAGCTTGTCTGATTTTTGAATAGGCATACGTACTCAAACGTGTGCCTCGATCTAAGTCAAAATTTTGTATTGCATTGATTAATCCAATCTTTCCTTCTTGCATTACATCCTCAAAAACAATGACGTTTCCTCGGTTTAATTTATAGGCATATTTTTTTGCAATTACCCCACAAGTCCAGCATTTTTTTCAATAAGTTCTTCTAAGGCACCAGTATCGCCTTTTTGAGCTTCTCGTATTAATGTTCTACGCTGAATCTCTTCAAGTTCTTCAATATTTTGAGTAGTTTCTAATTCTTGATGTAAGTTTTCACTTGGATTTATAACTTCTATAGTGTCTAGAGGTTTAGGTGTATTAGATGGGAAATTGTCATAGTTAAATTTCATATAAATGAAGCTAAGTTCTAACAAAGATATGTATTATCTTTGTTAAAAACAGATTATATGAT
>CAZECB010000177.1:0-5261 GCA_964510745.1 uncultured Flavobacteriaceae bacterium
ATTAAATACCTCAGCTGTCGTTGAATTTTCCTCTATTGCTTCAACTTTTTCAGCTTTTGTTTTTGGTTTATAACCTCGTTTCTTATAAGTCGCCATATATTCTATATTAGTGCGCCGCAAAAATAAAATTTTTATTGGTAAAAAAAAGGTAAATTATTTGTTATTTTTCAATAATTTGCAGCTCTTTTTGAGGCAATTACAACTTATTAATTGATATAAGAGATGCTTTTATATGATTTTAAAAACCTTATCCTTAGTTAATTACAAGAATTTTGATAGTCAAAGTTTTTCATTCGACTCTAAAATCAATTGTTTTGTAGGCCCAAATGGCATTGGTAAAACAAATGTTTTGGATGCTATTTACCACCTTTCTTTTGGAAAAAGTTATTTTAATCCAGTTGCTTCACAAAATATTAAGCATAATGAAGATTTTTTTGTAGTTGATGGCGCTTATGAAAAAGAAGGTCGTGATGAAAAAATTATAGTATCTCTAAAACGAGGGCAGAAAAAAATCATTAAACGAAATGGTAAATTATATGATCGTTTTAGTGATCATATTGGTTTTTTACCATTAGTAATTATATCTCCTGCTGATCGCGATTTGATTATTGAAGGCAGTGAAACACGGCGTAAATTTATTGATGGTGTTATTTCGCAAAGCGATAAAAATTATTTAAAGGATTTAATCAGTTATAATAAAACACTTTCGCAGCGCAATTCATTATTAAAATATTTTGCACAAAATAATACCTATAATAAAGATTCATTAGACGTTTATAATTTTCAATTAAACGAACTTGGGCATTCTATTTTTGAAAAACGTAAAACTTTTTTAGAAGCTTTTATTTCTATTTTCAAAGCACGTTACAAATCTATAAGTAATAACAGTGAACCTGTAAATATTAGTTATAAAAGTGATTTATTTAAATTTGATTTAAACACATTACTACTAAACAACATTAATAAAGACAAAGCTTTACAATACACTTCTGTTGGTATTCATAAAGACGATTTAATTTTTGAAATTGAAAATTATCCTATTAAAAAATTTGGAAGTCAAGGTCAACAAAAATCATTTTTAGTTGCTTTAAAATTAGCGCAATTTGATTTTATAAAAACACAAAGCGGTGTCAACCCTATTTTGCTATTAGATGATGTTTTTGATAAGTTAGATGCACATCGCGTCTCTCAAATCATTAACTTAGTAGATAATAAAAATTTCGGGCAACTCTTTATAAGTGATACACACCACGAGCGCACTGAAAACGCAATTAAAAACGTACATCAATCTTATAAAATATTTGATTTAAAATAAAATGCTAAAAAAACTCATTTTTATACTCATCTTTAGTTTATTATTTACCTGTAAAAATACACATATAGATAATATTGTAGACTTGAACGGGTACTGGGAAATAGCTTCTGTGGAAAAAAATAATATAAAACTAAAAGATTATACTGTTAACACGACCATTGACTATTTTGAAGTTAAAGAGCGTTCTGGTTTTAGAAAAAAAGTAGTTCCACAATTCAACGGAAAATATTTAAGTTCTCAACACGAATCGTTTTTTACTCTAAAAACAGAAAGCGATTCATTACATATTCATTACAATTCTAATGAAACTTCTTTTAAAGAAACCATTTTAAAACTTACTAAAGAAGAACTTATAATTAGCAACACTGAAGGGTTTATATATACCTACAAACCTTTTGAAGCTTTAAATATAGATTTATGAGCAAGCGTAATAATGAGAATTTAAAATTAAGTGATGCCCTTAAAGAGTTTGTGAGTGAAAACAAACTCCAAAAAGGACTTGATAAAGTTGATGTACAAGAAGCTTGGGTGAGTTTAATGGGTAACGGCGTTAATAATTACACTACTAGTGTACAATTACAAAACGATACGTTATATGTACAATTGAGCTCTTCTGTATTGCGTGAAGAATTAAGCTATGGTAAAGAAAAAATCATCAATATGCTCAATGAATCTCTAGGAAAACAATTAATTAAAAAATTAGTATTACGATAATATTTTAGTCAATTATTTTTTTGTAATTTTTCGACGTCATTCTTTTTTAAATAATTTAATCCGTGAAATATTTCAAACTTATTTTATCATTCGTTTTAACTATAGCTGTTTTTTATGCGTTGAATACAAAATTTGGAAATATTCCTCCTATCGGAAAATTTCTAGCGCCTTCTCAAGGCATTTGGCAAAATGAAACTAATGAGTTTGACGATTTAGAAAACTTAACACTTGCAAATCTTTCAGCGCCAGTTACAGTACATTATGACAAACATTTAATTCCACATATTTTTGCACAAAATGATACTGATTTATATAAAGCACAAGGCTATATTACTGCAAAACATAGATTGTGGCAAATGGACTTTCAAATTCGTGCTGCTGGCGGATATTTATCTGAAGTATTAGGAGAAGCAACTATCAATTATGATAAACGTCAACGCAGAAAAGGGATGGTTTTTGGAGCAGAAAACAATCTTAAAGTTATGGAAAGTGACCCTGAAACTAAAGCGCAAATAGAAGCTTATAGAGATGGAGTGAATGCCTATATTTCTACTTTAAAACCTAGTGATTATCCAGTAGAATATAAACTTTTAGATTATAAACCTGAACCGTGGACACTTAAAAAAACGGCATTATTACTCATGTTCATGACTGATATGCTTTCAGGAGGTGAAGATGATTTAGAATATACAAATCTTGTCAAAAAATTTGGTCAAGAACGTTTTGATTTTATGTTTCCAGATGTTTATAAAGATGCTGATCCTGTTATTCCTACAGATAGTACATGGGCGTCATGGGATGTAAAAATCCCTGAAACTCCAGAATCCTTTTTAAGTGATATAGACTCTATACATATTACAGATATCTTACCAAAACCCAATCCCGATAACGGGAGTAACAATTGGGCGGTTGGACCAAGTAAATCCTATTCAGGAAATCCAATATTAGCAAATGATCCACATTTAGGATTGAACTTACCCTCTATATGGTTTGCACTTCAATTAGCAACTCCAGAAAAAAACACATTTGGAGCAAGTTTACCAGGTGCAGTAGGTATTATTGTAGGCTTTAACAATGATATTTCATGGGGTGTTACAAATGCTACAAGAGATGTGAAAGATTGGTATAAAATTACATTTAAAAATCATAATAGAGACTCTTATTATCATGATAACCAATGGAAAACAACTTCAAAAAAAATAGAAAAAATTAAAGTAAAAGGAAGTACTACAGTTACAGACACTGTAATTTATACGCATCATGGGCCTGTAACTTATGATTCTAATTTTAATAGTAATACCGAATTATTAGGTTATGCCATGAAATGGGCAGGTCATTTAGGTGGTAATAATCAAAAAGCGTTACTCGGGCTTAATAAAGCTAAAAGTTATACAGATTATGAAAATGCTATTGTGGACTTCACATCACCTGCACAGAATATAATTTTTTCATCTCGTGAAGGCGATATTGCCCTTTGGGTGCAAGGGCGGTTTCCTAATAAATGGAAAGGTCAAGGAAAGTTTTTAATGGACGGTAGTAACCCTACTCATGATTGGCAAGGATTTATACCACAAGCACATAATGCGCATACTAAAAATCCAGAACGGGGGTTTGTTAGTTCTGCTAATCAAGCACCAACAGACACTAGTTATCCCTATTATTATTTTAACGATGGTTATGACACCAACAGAAGTCGTGTAATTAATAACTTTTTCAGGTCTAAAGATAAATTCAATATTCAAGATTTTAAAGATTTACACAACAATACATATAATTTAAAAGCAGCAGAACTTATTCCGCATATGATTGCAATTATGGATGTCTCTAAATTAACTGATGAAGAAGAAATTTTGTTAAGCACATTGCAACAATGGAATTTTTATAATGATATTAATATAGAAGCGCCTACTATATGGGAAACATGGTGGAGGGCTTTATATCCATTAGTTTGGGATGAGTTTGAAGATGACCATCTTGACATCACAAGTCCTTTTACATACAGAACATTAGAATTATTAAAAAATAACCCTAGTGATGTCTTTATGGATATTGTTGATACAGACACTAAAGAAACAGCAAAAGATTTGTTTTTAATCAGTTTTAAAACAGCTGCAAAACGATTACAAAAATTAAAAAACAAAAGCGAAAGTTACAATTGGGGTGATTATAAAGCCACTTTTGTTAGGCACTTACTTCAAGGACTTCCTGCATTTTCAAGGTTTGAATTACCTATTGGTGGTGGAGGTGGTATTGTGAATGCTACAAGTTCAAATCATGGCCCTTCATGGCGTATGATAGTTGAAATGTCTTCGCCTCCAAAAGCGCTCGGTATTTACCCAGGAGGACAATCTGGAAACCCAGGAAGTAAATATTATGATAACTTTATTGATAACTGGGCAGCTGGAGAATACTTAGATATTATTTTTATGCAAGATGAACATCAAACCGATGGTATTCAATTTACACAAACATTAACCCCTAAACAATAAAAACAATGAGCTTATCTTTAAAAAGTTTTATATTCACATTGTTACTAGCACTGCTATTTTCATTGTTTTTACCATGGTGGGCAGTTATGGTTGCTGCTTTTGTAACTTCTCTAATGATTGGTTTAAAAAAATCAGCCGTGTTTTTTATTCCATTTTTAGCAATTGCATTATTTTGGATGGGATATGCTTTGTATTTAGGAAGTAGCAATGATTTTACTTTGGCAAAAAAAATTGCAGTTTTATTTCCTCTTAATGGAAGCACAACACTTTTAGTATTAATTACGGGTATTATTGGAGGGATTGCAGCAGGAGTATCTAGTATTTTAGGAAATCAATGTAGGATTTTTTTGAAGAAATAAATTCCATTTCTTTGGAACTCAACTCACGTATCTCTTTACTATTGACACTTTTTATATTAAAATCAACGTTAATCCAGTATTAATAAATATTTAATCTTAGCGGAAATATCGTGATAAGTAATAAAAAAAAGAGAAAGTTACAGTATTTTACACTATATTTGGGCCATTAAATTAATTTAAATTAAAACAATGAGTAAAGGTACCGTAAAATTCTTCAATGATTCAAAAGGTTTTGGATTTATTACTGAAGATGACACAAACAAAGAACATTTCGTACACATTTCAGGACTAGTCGATGAAATTCGTGAGGGTGATGCAGTTGAATTCGACTTAACAGAAGGGCGAAAAGGACTCAACGCTGTAAACGTAAAAGTAATCTAATAC
>CAZECB010000178.1:0-5239 GCA_964510745.1 uncultured Flavobacteriaceae bacterium
TAGGCTAGTAATAGCAAGTATTACAGCTAATGGACATTAAACGGATATACAAATTTGTATTAATAAATTAAAGAGATCATGAAAAAAGTAACGTTGTTATTATTGCTGCTTGTAGGATTTATTTCATCTAATAGTCAAGAGGCTGTTACGTATAATACAATGACTATAAAAACACTCAAAAAAGAGGTTCTTGGTAAACAAAAACAGTTAATTGATGTGCGTACACCAAGAGAATATAATAATGGTTATATAGATAATGCTATAAATATTAATATTTATAATAAAGATAATTTTAAAACTAGTGTCAACCAGCTTGATAAAAGTAAACCTGTATATGTATATTGTTATTCTGGTGTGAGAAGCAAAACAGCTTACAAAGTTTTAAAAAACTTAGGCTTTACAAAAATATATGACTATTCTGGCGGTTGGAAAGAATGGAGTAAACAATAAAGCAATATGATTTCTGAAGCGTTTGACACTTATTTTCCTAAACTAGCTAATCTTCCTAATTTAAAGGAAGAATTTATAACTATTAGTAGTTTACATACGTTTGAAGCTGGTACTATTATTTTAAAACAAGATGCTTATATAAAAGTGATTCCATTAATTATTTCAGGATTAGTTAAGGTATTTAAGGAGGAACCTGTTAATGGAAACGAAGTGTTATTATATTACATAAAACCGGGGGAGAGTTGTGTGATGTCATTAACAAGCCTTATGAAAAATGAAATAAGTAAAGTTAAAGCTGTAATTGAAGAGAAAGCTGAGATAGTTGTTGTTCCAGCTGATAGAGCAATTGCAATAGCAAAAAAATATCCAAAGTGGAATGAATTTATTTATGAACTCTTTAATTTAAAATTTGAAGAACTCTTAAATGTTATTGAAATACTTACATTTTCAAAAAAGGAAAAGCGATTACTAGAATATTTAAAAAAAGAATCAGAATTAAAGAAGAATAAAGTTTTAAAAACTACTCATCAACAAATTGCTTTTGATCTTGGATCCTCCCGTGAAGTTATCTCTAGATTACTTAAAAAATTAGAAAATGATGGCTTAATTAATTTAAAATCTGGAAAAATAGAACTTTATTAAATCATTTTTTTTTCTTTTTAAAACCATAAGTAAGTTGCCCTAAAAAATCTTTTGGAAACTCCTTGTCTCCCTCAAAACCTAACTCAATAGTACCACTATCTTCAGGAATATAATTGGTTTTAAAAATATAATCCCAAAGACTTAAACTAATCCCGTAATTGACACCATTTTCTTTACCTTCAGGTAGTGTGTAAACATGATGATATAAATGCATTACAGGATTATTAATAATATATTTTAATGGCCCCCAGGTTATTTTAATGTTTGAGTGATTTAAGTGACCAATAAGTATAGCAATAAAATGAATTATAAACGCTTGATTAGGTTCAAATCCAAATAAAATCATTACTCCAAATGTTTTTAATGGCTTGTACAATATGTTTTCCATCCAGTGATAACGTAAGTGAGCTGCAAATCCCATTTCTTTTACACTATGATGCACTTTATGAAAAGTCCATAAAAGTGAATAGCGATGCAATAGTACGTGAGTAAACCATTGCACAAAATCTAGAACAATAAAAAATATGAAGAGTTGAATCCATTGAGGTAAACTCTTAGGATTGATCAGGGCAATACTACTCATTGTGATGTCTACACTAGTGAATAGTGTTTCTAATACTGCATAAACTCCACTAATTACAATGCTAAAAACAAAGAAATTGAAAAACATATAAAATCCATCTAACCAAAAATCTTTTCTTATAATTGACTGCTGCTTGCGCCACGGAAACACAATCTCTAATCCCCAAACAAATAAAGAAATGATGATTAGTCCCCAAAAATAATTTTCATGCCAAGGCACTTCAAAAATTATAGAGTTCCATGTCCAATCTAATGTTCCTAAAAAAGAATCCTTAAATGAAATTAAATACTTGTCCATAATACAAATATCACTAATTTTTAAATAACGATTAGTGATAAATGTTACAATTAAAGGGCTAAGAGAATAGGTTTTGTTAGAATGTGACAATAGTCACAAAGTTTAAGTTTTTTGAAAGCTACTTTTGTAAAAGTTGATATTCATAAAATACTTTATATGAAATTAAGTAAAGCAGTAAAACTGTTATTGGTATGTTTAATATGTTTATCAATTTTTACGACAGTTTGGTTTACATTAAAATAGTAAGAATTAAAAATAACTAATTATGAAAAAAAATATGGGAAGTTTAGACCGCATAATCAGAATAGTATTAGCAGTTATTATTGGTGTTTTGTTTTGGCAAGACACAATTTCGGGAGCATTAGGCTATACTTTACTAGCTGCGGCAAGTGTTTTTGTAATAACTAGTTTTGTTAGTTTTTGCCCTTTGTATGCATTAATAGGGTTGGATACTTGCAAGGTTAAAAATTAGCGCATTCAATTTTATAAGAATGAAATTAAGATTGTTAGATTATGTTTTTGTTTTAATCCAGTCTATTTTATTTGTGATTTATTTTTTAGATGTTGAAATCATAAAAATCACAATGAATACTAATGTATTTTGGCTAATTCTATGTGGATTTTTAATATCTATAGGAATACTGATAGTTGTCATTTCAGTAATGCAACTCAATAAAAACTTGTCACCTTTTCCTTCTCCAAGAAAGAGTAGTCAACTTATTAATAATGGCCTATATATCTATTTTAGGCATCCAATTTATACAGGGTTATTATGTATGAGTTTTGGTTATGCTATGCTGGTATTTTCGATATTTAAAATCATTATTGTAGTAGTTCTTATGATATTGTTTTATTTTAAATCTATATATGAAGAAAAAAAGCTAAGTATATTGTTTGTAGATTATAAAGAGTATCAAAAAACTACAGGACGCTTTTTTCCTAAGCTTAATTTATTTTAGATTAATTTATAGAAAACTTATTTAATATGAATTGGATTTATCAACCTTGGCCTTGGTATATTTCAGGCCCTATGATTGCCTTTATTATGTTTCTGCTTCTTATGATTGGAAAACGATTTGGAATGTCCTCAAACTTAAGAACATTTTGCGCTATTTGTGGAGCAGGTCAAAATGTGATTTTTTTTAAGTTTGATTGGAAAGCACAACGTTAGAACTTAATTGTTGTTTTAGATGCTATTATAGGAGGCTATATTGGTTCTAATTTTTTACCTGAAGATGCTGCCGTGGCTATACAACAAGATACAATTGATAACTTAAATGCTTTAGGCTTTAAAAGCGCAAGAGAAGCATATTTGCCAACAGAGTTATTTAATAATAATACATTTACTGATTCTAAAAAGGTCTTGTTACTTGCTATAGAAGGTTTATTAATAGGTTTTGGTGCTAGGTATGCTAGAGGTTGTACATCAGGTCATGCCATTTCTGGATTAAGTAATTTACAACGAAGATCATTAATAACAGTAATAGGTTTTTTTATTGGTGGTTTAATAATGATTCACTTATTTTTTCTTTTAATTTTTTAGATGATGAGAACAGTTATTTATTTAATGATCGGTATTTTATTTGGAATTACAATGTTTAAACCTGAAGCAACATCTTGATTTCATATTTATGAAATGTTTCAATTTCAATCCTTTCATATGTATGGTATTATAGGATCAGCTTTAGCTATAGGAACTCTTATAGTTCAATTAATTAAACACTATCATATCAAATCATTTTTTGGAGAGCATATTGATTTCCCTCCAAAAGAAAAAACTATAAAGAAGTATATCATAGGAGGTATTATTTGAGGTTTAGCTGGGGCTTAGGGCCTATATTTACTTTAATAGATGCTGGATTTTCACCAATTATAATAGTTTTAGTTTTTTCTGTTTTAGGCACTTACTTATACGGAGTGCTTAAAGATAAATTGCACATTAAAAATCAACAACAACGCCAATACTAGGAATAATTGTACCAGAATCTTGCTCAATAGGTACTAAACTTCTTGGATTGATAATTGTACCATCAATAGTTCTGTTTAACCCAAATTCTGTAGGTTGAGGTATTTGCTGACCTAAGACATTCTGAGCTTCAATAAATACATCCAAAGAGAGTTTTTTAAAATTCCATTTTTTGTCAATTCTAATATCTAGCTGACTGAATGTATTTAGTTTGCCTTCTCCTAATCTGCCAAAATCTAACATTACATCAGGGAAATTTTCTAAAGTAGCTACTTGGTCTACTGAAATAAAAGGGGTTTCTCCAGCAAAACGATAGCGTGCACTAATTTCCCAATTTCTATTTAATTTATAACCTCCAGCAAATGAAATTAAATGCCTGCTATCTAAAACAGAAGGAACAAATACATTTCGATCTGAATTGGTGAACTCGCTAAAAAAGAATGTGTATGCAAATGTGCCATAAAAATTATTAGAAAATTTTTGTTGAAATTGAAGCTCTGTGCCATAGCTTCTTCCGCGACCATTAGTAATCACGTCTTCACTTCCTAAAACTTCAAAACCAGCACCTTGATTAGCAAGTGATACTTGATCTACTACAGACACAGGGAAACGCTTGTAATATTTGTAAAACCCTTCTACAGAAATTATAGACGATGGACTAAAATAGTGTTCCAACCCTATAACATAATGATCACTCTGCGTGTAATTAGTATCTTGATTAACTAAATTATTGTTATTGTCTCTAAACCCTAAAACAGTATAAATAGGAATTTTAAAATAGCGACCTAAAGATCCATTTAAACGCCAATTTTCCTTGAATTCATAAGATAGAGATGCTCTTGGAGAGAAGGTAGATAATAAGTTATCTTCGTCAGTAAATGTGTCATCATCTAATCTAAATCCTAGAGAAATATCTAATTTATTACTAAAAAACGAATTAGTTACGTTAGCAAAAACACCATATTTTATAAAATCAATTTCAGTGTTAAAAGCGATATCATCTGTGAAATTTACAGTTTCATTTTTATAGTTTGAATATTGAATATTTGCCCCAGCAGCGAGTTTCCAATTACTAAAAAATGTAGTGAGCTGATATCTTAATTTGGTTTCTGCTTCAGTAGCATCATTATTAAAAATAACACCTGTTTCATTAACGGCATCTTCAAAACGAGTAAATTCATTATTTAAAATATTATTACTGAGTGATGTTTGCGTAAATCCATTTCCGTTTTTAAAACGATGCTTCCAGGTAATTCCAATAGCATTGGTTTGTTGTTCTATAAAAGGCGCTTGTTCTAGCT
>CAZECB010000179.1:0-5217 GCA_964510745.1 uncultured Flavobacteriaceae bacterium
ATATCGAATCTATTATTTGGTTAGAATCCTTTCTTAAAAATTACCCTGGAGCTGTAGTGATTGTATCGCATGATAAAATGTTTTTAGATAATGTAACTAATCGTACTATAGAAATCTCATTGGGTAGAATTTATGACTATCCAAAACCTTATACAAAATATTTAGTGCTCCGTGAAGAAATGCGAACGCAACAATTAGCATCTCAAAAAAATCAACAGAAACAAATAGAACAAACGGAGAAATTAATTGAGAAATTTAGGGCAAAAGCCTCTAAAGCAACCATGGCTCAATCGTTGATTAAAAAGTTAGATAAAATAGATCGAATTGAAGTCGATGCAGATGATAATAGCGTTATGACCTTAAATTTTCCTGTATCAATCACTCCAGGGAAAGTAGTTATAGAATCTGAAAATATTTCAAAAAATTATGATGATTTACAAGTGCTTAAAAACGTAAACCTTTCTATTGAGCGTGATTCTAAAACTGCATTTGTAGGTCAAAATGGTCAAGGAAAATCAACTCTAGCCAAAATTATAGTTGGAGATATTAAAGCAGATGGATATTTAAAATTGGGTCATAATGTGCAAATTGGTTATTTCGCGCAAAATCAAGCCGAATATTTAGACGGAACTAAAACCGTTTTAGATACTATGATTGATGCAGCTAATGAAACCAATAGAAGTAAAGTACGTGACATTCTAGGATCGTTTTTGTTTAGAGGAGATGAAGTTGATAAATATGTAAGAGTCTTATCTGGAGGTGAACGTAATCGTTTAGCATTAGCAAAACTATTATTGCAACCTCTAAATGTTTTGGTGATGGATGAACCTACCAATCATTTAGATATAAAATCTAAAAACGTACTAAAAGAAGCTTTAAATAGGTTTTCTGGAACATTAATTTTAGTATCTCATGATAGAGATTTTTTAAAAGGCTTAACTAATAAAGTTTACGAGTTTAAAGATCAAAAAATCAAAGAATATCTAGGCGATATTGATTTTTACCTAGAACAACGTGATGTTGAAAGTTTACGTGAAGTTGAAAAACGAACGGTAGTTAAAAAACAGATTGAAAAAACAACTACAAAACAATCTTACGAAGATCAAAAGAAAATAAAGAGTTTAAATAATAAATTAAGTAAAGTCGAATCTCAAATCAATCAGTTAGAAAGAGAGATTAAAGAAGCTGATGTCGATTTAGAAACTAATTATGATCAAACCGTAGCACAACCTAATTTTTTTGAAACCTATCAAGGAAAAAAAAATAAGTTAAATGAATGTATGCTGCTATGGGAACAGATTCAAGAGGAGATAGATAAGATGTCTTAAAATTCTTTTATATATTTTTTAACGTCTAAATCCTGTCTTTTGAGTAATTTAGCACGCTAAACCAAGACTGTTAAATAAACGATGAGAAAAGTTATACTTACTATTTTAGGAATACTATTAATAGTAGCGGCAATGTTCATTGCGAGAAGTTTAGCTAATGGTAATAAAAGAGTCAGACCTGTACCTCCAAAAGTTGTAAAAACAGTATTTACAGATGTTGTAGAAAATAGTACAGTACCTATTATTATTCCTGCAAACGGAAACTTGGTAGCTAAAAGACGTATCGAGTTATTTGCTGAAGTGCAAGGTGTATTCAGACCTAGCTCTAGATTGTTTAAGCCAGGTCAGTTATATAACTCAGGTCAAACATTAATTAAGATTGATGCCTCAGAGTATTTTGCTACAGTGCAATCTGCTAAAAGTAATTTTTATAATTCATTAACTGCAATAATGCCAGATTTACGATTAGATTTTCCTGAAATCTATAGTAAATGGCAACAATATCTCAATGATTTTGAAATTGATGGACCTACGTCCAAATTACCGGAAATAACTTCTGAAAAAGAAAGCTATTTTGTTACAGGTAGAGGTATTATTTCTAGTTATTATAATATTAAAAATTTAGAACAACGTTTATCTAAATATAATATAAGAGCACCATTTAAAGGTATTTTAACAGAAGCTTTGGTGACTGAAGGTACCTTGATTAGAAATGGACAAAAACTAGGAGAGTATATCGATCCTTCTATATATGAAATGGAAGTTGCTATTAGTAAGTCGTATGTTGAATTATTAAAAGCTGGAGAAAAAGTAGAGCTACGTAATTTAGATCATACACAAACTTATGAAGGTAGAGTGTCACGTGTTAATGGTAGTGTAGATCCAACAACACAAACCATAACAGTTTACATAGAAGTTAAAGATGATAAATTAAAAGAAGGCATTTATTTAGAAGCACAACTCAATGCAAAACAAGAAGAAAATGCGATTGAAATAGATAGAAATTTACTCCTTGAAAATGATAAAGTATTTGTTGTACGTGATAGTATACTAGATGTAATTTCAGTTAAGCCGGTATATTTTAGTGATACTAAGGTGGTCTTAAAGGATATCCCAAATGGTACTGTTATCTTATCAAAACCATTACAAGGGGCGTTTGCTGGAATGTCTGTGAAAATATTTGGTAAAAACGAAGCTGAAAAAAAGTAATTAAACCTTATTACTAATGAGAAGCCTTATTGCTTATTTTATAAAACACAGTGTAGCAGTTAATATTGTTATTGGTACATTTTTCTTTTTTGGTATTTTTGGAGCATATTCTTTACGATCTTCATTCTTTCCTTTAGTAGATTCAAAAAATGTAAATATTAATGTCACTTACCCAGGTGCTTCACCTCAAGAGGTTGAAGAAGGAATTGTACTTAAAATAGAAGATAATCTTAAAGGATTGAATGGTGTAGAGCGTGTTACATCTACATCTAGAGAAAACAGCGGTAATATAAATATAGAAATAGCAAAAGGAAAAGATGTCGATTTTATGCTTCTTGAAATAAAAAATGCTGTAGATCGTGTTCCTTCTTTTCCGGTAGGCATGGAACCTTTGGTTGTTGCTAAACAAGAAGCAGTTAGGCAAACCATTTCATTTGCTATAAGTGGAAATAGTATCCCGTTAGCAGCTTTAAAGCAAATAGGGCGTCAAGTTGAAAATGATATAAGAGGTATTGATGGCATTTCTCAAATTCAAATTTCGGGATACCCTGAAGAAGAAATCGAAATAGCTGTTAATGAAACAGATTTGTTAGCTTACAACTTGTCTTTTGCAGATGTATCTAACGCTGTTAATCAAGCGAGTTTGATTACTACTGGAGGAACTATAAAAACCAGTGCTGAAGAGTATTTAATTAGAGCGAATAATCGCTCATATTACGCTAATGAATTGTCTAATTTAATAGTTAGGGCAGATGCATCCGGACGCATCATACGTTTAAAAGATATTGCCGTTGTTCGAGACCAATTTTCTGAAACCCCTAACGCAAATTATTTTAATGGTGATTTAGCGGTTAATGTAACGATTACAAGTACGAATACTGAAGATTTAATTACATCAGCAGAAAAGGCTAAAGAATATATAAAAGAGTTTAATCAAAAATATGATAATGTTGAGTTAAATGTAGTTAATGACTTGTCAATTACACTGGTGCAGCGTACTGAATTGTTGACAGAGAATGCTATTATTGGGATGATTTTAGTGCTTATATTTTTATCATTATTCTTGAATACGCGTTTAGCATTTTGGGTGGCTTTTGGTTTGCCAGTAGCATTTTTAGGAATGTTTATGTTTGCAGGTTATTTTGATGTGACCATAAATGTATTATCATTATTTGGTATGATTATCGTGATTGGTATCCTGGTAGATGATGGTATTGTCATTGCTGAAAATATTTATCAACATTATGAGAAAGGAAAGTCACCTCAAGAAGCAGCTATAGATGGTACAATGGAAGTATTGCCTTCTATTATTTCAGCAATTTTGACCACCATTTTAGCATTCGGTATTTTCTTGTTTTTAGATGGAAGAATTGGTGAGTTTTTTGGAGAAGTATCAGTTGTTGTTATTCTAACTTTAGTGGTGTCACTTATTGAAGCTCTTATTATTTTACCAGCTCATTTAGCACATTCTAAAGCCTTAAGAGCTCAAAGTAATGACTCTAAAAAAGGGATAGCAGCAGTATTTTCTAAATTGCGTTATATCAATAAATTTGGAGATCAAATTATGAGATGGCTCCGTGATAAAGTATATAGTCCTATTTTAAAATTCGGATTAAAATATAAGTTTTTAACGGTTTCATTTTTTATTGTATTCTTTATTTTAACTATTGGAAGTTTTCAAGCAGGTGTCATTAGAGGAGCATTTTTCCCTCAAGTGGCTAGTGATAGAATCCAAATTACTCTCAACATGCCAAATGGTACTAATGAAAAAGTGACTGATAGTATTATTTCATTTATTGAAGAAAAAGCAATCATTGCTACTAATGAAATTGATAAAGAATACGCAGATCCTTCAGATGAGCCTTTAGTTGAGAACATGATTAGAAATTTAGGCCCAGGATCGGCAGCAGCATCATTAACCATTAACTTATTACCTGGAGAAGAACGATCTAATGCAATTACTTCAGATATAGTCACTAATCGTATAAGAGAACTTGTAGGCCCTGTAATTGGAGCTGAAAGTTTAGTTTATGGTGGAGGCGGTAATTTTGGAGGAAGACCAGTTTCAATATCTTTATTAGGAAATGATATTACTGAATTAAAAGCAGTTAAATCAGAGCTTAAAAAAAACTTAGAAGATAATATTTTATTGAAAGATGTAACAGATAATGACCCAATAGGAATTAAGGAAATTAGAATTGAGTTAAATCAAAGTGCTTACGCATTAGGGTTGAATTTAAGAACGATTATGGGGCAAGTACGTTCTGCGTTTTTTGGTTCATTATCGCAACGTTTCCAAAGGGGGCAAGATGAAATTAGAGTTTGGGTGCGTTATGATAGAGAAAATAGATCTTCCATAACCAACCTTGACAATATGCGTATTACAACACCTAATGGGGGTAAAGTACCACTTAAAGAAATAGCGAGTTATAGTATTGAGCGAGGTGATGTAGCTATTAATCATTTAGAAGGAAGACGAGAAGTTCAAATATCAGCAGATATAAAAGATACTAAAAAAACAAGTGCAACTGATGTTATGGCAGAACTTAGAAATATAGTCATGCCAGAAATATTATCAAAATACCCAACAGTAACACCATCATATGAAGGTCAAAATAGAGAAGCAGGAAAACTAACAGCATCCTTAGGACCGGTAGGGATAACTATTTTAATATTGATA
>CAZECB010000180.1:0-5157 GCA_964510745.1 uncultured Flavobacteriaceae bacterium
CTTCTTGATCTGGTTGTATCGTTAATGGATATACCCTGTTAGCAATAGATAGCTTTATTTTAAGCGTTTCTGACATTTAAAATGATAGCCATTACTCAGAGAGTTGAGATATACAATGATCTATTTCTCTAATTAATGTGTTTATTTTGAGTTTTGTTTCTCTTTTACTTTCGTCACTGCCTAATATTGAATTTGCAAATTTGAGTGTTTCATATTTATCTTCCCATACTTTAATAACAGCATCTTGCTCTGTTATTTTTTGTTGAGATATTTCTAATTCTTTGTTTAAAATTGAATTAGTTTGTTTTAAAACATCAAGTTTATGCAACACTTTGCTTACTCTATTCTCCAAAGAATCTACAACATTCTCAATATTACTCATTTATAAAATTCAATACTAATAACACAAAGTTAACATTCAAAAGCTAATTAGCAATTGTTTTTAAAGAAATTTTTAAATCTTTAATTTAATTACAATATTTTTTAAAAGCCATAAGTTATTGTATGTTGTATATTAACTTCAAATTAATATTTTAGCAGCACTAACAGTATCTAATTTTAGCAGCACTAACAGTATCTAATTTATGCAAAAAACTTTAACGGTAATATTTATTCTTGTGACACAATTTATTAGTGCTCAGGATTCTTATCCGCAAGATTATTTTAGAAACCCTTTAGAAATTCCAATTGTACTCGCTGGTACATTTGCTGAATTAAGGTCTAATCACTTTCATTCTGGAATGGATATAAAAACACGTCGCATAGAAGGTTTAAATATTATTACTGCAGCTGAAGGTTATGTAAGTAGAATTAAGATCTCACATTGGGGATATGGTAAAGCGTTATATATTACGCATCCTAATGGATATGTTTCTGTATATGCGCATCTTCAAAAATTCTCTCCTAAAATAGAAGCTTATATTAAAAGGTTACAATACGAAAAAGAAACTTTTGAAATAGAGTTATTTCCTAGCCCAGAAATACTTCCTATTACTAAAAATGAACGTATAGCTTTTTCTGGAAACACAGGCGGATCAAGTGCTCCTCATTTACATTTTGAAATTCGAGATAAAAGTGAGCGCCCTATAAACCCAATGCTTTTTGGGATAGAGGTTAAGGATACAAAAAAACCAAATATAAATGGTATTTATGCTTATGCTATAAGTGGTGATGCACATATTAACAACATAAATGATGTTAAAAAACTACGCCTTATCCCTTTAGCTAATGGTAATTATAGATCTGAAAATATTACAGCATATGGTAAGATTGGATTTGGAATTGTTACTACAGATCGATTAGATGATGCTCCTAATAAAAATGGAGTCAGTAATATAAAATCCTCATACAATGGTAATGAATTGTTTGAAATTGATTTTAAACGATTTTCATTTAGTGAAACAAAACACATTAATCGATTAATTGATTATAAGTATTACAAAGAAAAGAAAACTAGAATCCAAAAGTTATTTCTCCAACCTAATAACCCATTAAGTTTATATAAAAACGTAGCAAACAATGGTTATATACAGGTTGAAGATAGTACTAATAACATCTATAAAATTAAAGTAAGAGATTATAAAGGCAATGAGACTCTAGTTTCTCTAGAAATAACTGGTAAGAAAAATAATAGTATTACACCAAAAACTATAGAAACAACAAATCGTTATCTCTATACAGCACAAGCTAATACTTTAAAGAAAGATAATGTCTCTGTGTTTTTTCCAAAACACACGTTTTATGATGATTTCTTTATAGATTTTAAAGTAAACTCTGATACCCTAACACTTCATAATAAATCTATACCTACTCGAAAGTATTTTTCTATAAAATATGATGTAAGTCATTATAATAAACTTGATAAAGATAAATTATTTATTGCCAGGCTCAACGAGTCTAATACAAATAAATCTTATGTCAATACAAAACGAAAAGGAAATATTTTAACCTCTAGAACTAATGTTTTAGCTACTTACATTATTGCTTCAGATACTGAGTCTCCTGTAATTACACCAATAAATGTTCAAAAAGGTAAATGGATTAGTAAAGAAAACTACTTAAAAATTAAAATAAAAGATGATTTATCAGGCATTAGTAGTTACAGGGCTACAATAAATGGTAAATGGATTTTAATGGAATATAATCCTAAAAATAATCTTTTGGTTTATAATTTTAATGATAAAATAATTACAAGCGCAGAACACAATTTTAAACTAATTACTATTGATAATGTAGGAAATAGTTCTACATTTGAAACAACTTTTTATAGGAAATAATATCTCAATTATACTTTGAAAATAAAACTTTACGCATTTCAAATTTTATGTTTTTTAATCCCTTTACTAAGTATTGCTCAAACAGCTACTATTAAAGGAGTTATTTTAGATGAAAACAACTCACCCATTAGTAATGTAAATATTAAAGCAGGAAATGCTGGAACCATAACAAATGAAAATGGATTTTATTTATTAAAAATCCCAGCTAATGAAAATGTTACTATTGTTTTTTCTCACCTAGGGCACAAAAACATAACCGTTAAATTCAATCTTAAAAATGGTGTAGATCGAGAGTTTAACCCTGTAATGAAAGTCGATATTGAACAAATTACAGAAGTAGTTATTAGCAATAATGATCGTAAATCACTTGAAGGGATTACCACTATAGACCCAGAAATTATAAGAACCATTAAAGGTGCACAGCCTGGAGTTGAAAACATATTAAAAACCTTACCTGGAGTTAGTGTCACCAATGAACTAAGTACTCAATATAATGTACGTGGTGGTAATTTTGATGAAAATTTAGTTTATATCAATGAAATTGAGGTCTATCGTCCTTTTTTAATTCGATCTGGTCAACAAGAAGGATTGAGTTTTGTAAATTCAAATTTAGTCCAGAATGTAGATTTTTCTGCTGGCGGATTTCAAGCAAAATATGGAGATAAATTATCTTCCGTATTAGATATTACTTATAAAAATCCTTCTAAATTTTCGCTTAGTGCAGATGGCAGTTTATTAGGTGGTAGTATTACAGGTGAAGTGGTTTCTAAAGATTCTAAATTTTCTGGTATAGGAAGCGTTCGTCTTCGTGATAATAGCTTACTAGTAAATGCCAGACAAACTGAAACTAATTTTGATCCTTTATTTGTTGACGCACAAGCATTTTTAACGTATCGATTTTCAGATAAGTTTCACTTAAGTTTTTTAGGAAATGCTTCAATAAATCGATATGATTTTGAGCCAGAAACACGTCAAACAAATTTTGGAACCCTAGAAGATCCTTTAGCATTACTCATATTTTTTGAAGGTCAAGAACGTGATGAATACCAAACCCTTTTTGGAGCTTTTAAAGGATCCTATTTTGTGAATGATGATTTAACGTTAAAATTTATTGCATCAACTTATCACACACAAGAACGCGAATTCTTTGATATTTTTGCTGAATATAGATTAGGAGAAGTCAACACTAATATTGGAAGTGATGATTTAGGAGAAGTTACTTTTAGTCAAGGTATTGGTAGTCAATTAACACATGCTAGAAACGAATTAGATGCTTTAATAACCTCAGTAGAACATAAAGGAGATTATAAAGTTAAAGGCAATAATTTTGAGTGGTCAATCAAATATGTAGATGAAGATATTAGAGATCGCTTAGATGAATTTGAAGTAATTGATTCTGCTGGTTTTTCTATTAACCCTCCTGATGTAAGGCCTAGAAATGATGAACCTTTTACACCTTTTACAGGGCCTTTGGTAGCATTTCAAGATGTAAAAGCAGTTAACAATACTAAAATACAGCGTTTACAAGGTTTTTTGCAATGGAGTAAACGTGGTGAGATTAATGGTCATGAAGTATTTTATAATGCTGGTGTAAGAGTTCATAATTGGTCTGTATCAGGAGACGGAATTGCAAATAGTAATCAAACCGTATTTAGCCCAAGGGCACAATTTGCTATTAAACCAGATTGGAACAAAGACATGCTCTTTAGGTTAAGTGCTGGAGTATATCATCAGCCTCCATTTTTTAGAGAGTTACGTGATTCTGCCGGTGTAGTGCAACCCAATGTAAAAGCACAAAAATCTATTCACCTTGTCGCTGCTAATGAATACAGTTTTAACATCTGGAACCGCCCTTTCAAATTAATTTCTGAAGCCTATTATAAAAATATAACCGATTTAAACCCTTATACTCTTGAGAATGTTCGTATTCGTTATCGTGCAAGAAATAGTGGAGAAGCATTTGCTTATGGATTAGATTTACGTCTTAATGGTGAATTTGTTCCAGGTGTAGAGTCATGGTTTAGTTTTGGATTTTTACAAACTGAAGAAAATGTTGACGGATTGGGTTTTATTCCCAGACCTACAGATCAGCGTTTAAAATTTGGTGTTTTATTTCAAGATTATGTCCCCAATATACCTGACTTAAGAGTATATTTAAATTTAGTTTACAATACTGGAGTACCAGGAGGAACACCTCGATTTGCTGACCCAAGAGGGTTTAGAAATAGATTACCTGATTATAGGCGTGCAGATGTAGGATTTTCATATGACATTGTAAATGGTAACAAAACTTATAATAGTGGCTGGAGAAGCAAATTTAAATATTTGAGTTTAGGTGTAGAAATCTTCAATATTTTTGATGCTCGAAATACCATTACTAATATGTTTATAAGAGACTCATTTAGTCAACAGCAATTTGCAGTACCTAATTTTTTAACTCCTAGGATTTTTAATGTTCGATTAAGCACTAAATTTTAATTAAATTTGTCATCTTATGAAAGATTTCAATCGCAACCAATTAAAAAGAATAGTATTACTAATAGCACTAGGGAATTTAATCTTTACCTGCAAGTCTAGTAAAACCACTTTAGCTCAAGAAACATTTAATTATACAGAATTTAGGGAGTCACAAAACACATTTCAATCTAAAGGTGGTAACATTAAATATATAGATAAAGGAAAAGGTGATGTTATTTTATTACTTCATGGTATTCCAACTTCTTCTTGGTTATATCGTAAAATGATTGATGAATTAGTAAGTAAAGGTCACCGTGTTATTGCTCCAGATATGTTGGGATTTGGAAACAGTGATAATCCTGAAGGATATGATATTTATGAACCAGAACAACATGCAAAGCGATTATTAGCATTAATGGACAAC
>CAZECB010000181.1:0-2956 GCA_964510745.1 uncultured Flavobacteriaceae bacterium
AATAATAGTTTGATTATCACGTACAGAAATATCTAATTTCATATCCAAATCACTTTTTATAACCTTATTAGCACCACTAGCATATCTTGAGTTTATTTTAACGTCTTTAAATCGATATCCTAGCCCTAAAGTATATTCATTAGTTTGTATTTCTGTCAATAGATTATTATCGAAACTCAAAGATAATAAACGATCTTTTCTTATCTCTGTTAAAACTTTAAGAGAATTTTTTAATTCAAAGTCTAATCTCAATAAAGGGCTAAAGCTTTCAAATAAATTAATGTTACTAAATAGCGTTTCATTTTTAAAATTCCCTGCTTGATCTAAAGCATCTATTGGCTGTCCTATAAAATCAACATTTGGTGTACGCTCAACAAAATCTAGATTAGATCTGAATTGATCAATAGTATATGTGGAGTTATACCCATGAGTTAATGAAAAACGTTTAAAGTTCTTTTTAAACCATTTTATTTTTGTTAATCCGCTATATTTCAAATTCCAATTAGGAATTGGAATATCTCTAAATGCACTCGTATTTACATTCTCTGGATTACTTCCTGAATAAGCTGATAAAAATGCTGGAATTAATACAGCTTGGTTAGAACGTCCAAATCCTAATGGGAAACTATTGACATCTCCATCTTCAAAGTTTGCTGGATTACCAAAATCAACCCCTGCTTCTCGTGCTAAACGCCTTGCAATAACTAATCTATTCTCTCTAAAATCTTCAAAAGGCTTAGAGCCACTTTCATCACTCCTATCAAATGCAGTTTTAATAGTGAATGTAGAAATATTAAATCGTCCAAATGTATTTTGAATTAATGAATTAAATTCATCACTCACACCATCAGCATTAACATCTAAAGCATTAAAATTCTCTGTTAAATCTCTAGAGTATGTTCGCCCTCCAGAAATATCTATTTTAAAGTCTCTACCAAATTCTATAGATCCTGTATAATCTAAATTTTTAGTTTGATTTTCTAAATACTGTTGATTAAACTCTGGAAATACGGTTAAAAATCCATTTCTGGCCGCTATTGCTCTTACATCTCTTTGACTACCAAATGTAAACCCTAATGTAGGCGTTGTACTTCCAAAAAAGTTGGGAGTTTCTAAAAATCCTGGTAAAAACGTTCCATTAGTCTCTCTGTAATTAACCTGAAGTCGTTTTAAACTCGTAAATATATCTACTACTGTATTAAATACTTTACTTGTTTTCTTTTTCTGTTTTGGTTGATTAGATTCAGCTCTTGGTCCCGGAGGTACTGGCCCTCCTGATCTTCTATTTTGTCTTCCTGTTCGTTTTACTAATCCTAAGGATTTATATAATCTTGGTAAATCAAATGATGCATTTAGCACATGACTATTTGAATTTTGAACTGTATTTCCTAAATCAAAAGTTTGCCCATCAATTTCTAAATTTCCAAATAAATCAGATCCTTTTTGCCATTGATAATCACCAGTATAAGTATATGTAGCATTTATAAAATCTAAAAAAGGAATTTTATCTATAGGTAATTTATAGTTTGCTGTCAGAGATTGAAATTGCCTATTAGGATCTCCTATATCAAAAAACCCATCCCATATATTTAAAGTTGGATCCTGCTCACCACTTAAATCATCATCTATAAAATAATTACGAATAATATTATTATTTGAAGCTGAAAAATTTAACTGTAATGCTTCACTAATATCCCAATTTAAAGTATAGTTAAAATCAAACACATAATTTCTTCTAAATAACTCTTCTATGCCAATATTATCGCCTCCTAAATCAATCTCTCTAAATTGTTGTGTATTAAACTGTCTTGTATAATCTGTATTTACAGATACACTGGTTGGCAACAAATTGAAATTAAAATCTTTAAGCGGTTTCCAGTATTTACTTCTAAATAATGAATCATTTTTTTTAAATGGTTCTATTTTTATTGGATTAAACGTAAAATTATAATTAGCACCAATTCTTACATTTTCATCTACAGCGTCTTCAATTTCAAAATCTCGATGTTCTGTTCTATTATATGAACCGTTAAACGTTAAGTTTTCAACATCATAAAACCGAGGGGTCCTATCTCCTGCTCTGTTTTTAGTCACTCCTATTAAACTAATACTAGTTCGTTTAGTATAATCCTCAGATTGTTCTCTTATAAGGTCTCTTTCTGATGATGATTGCGCAGCACGTAAACGGTCATCCAATTTAATATCTTTAAATTGTTGATCATACTCTGGTGTGATTAATGTTTCTCCTTGCCCATAATTAAGAGGAATATTCAATCCCCATTTTTTTGGTAGTAACTGTCCTAATCTAACATTAGTAACGAAATCATATTGTGCTACATCTTCTAAACTTCTTTCATTTGGTCCTTGCTCTATCCCGCCAAAACCTGTTGTAGTACGTCGCCCTGTAGCATTAACAGTTAAAAAATCTGCAATGTTAGCATCTAAAGATGCTACTGCAGCCCAACCCCCTTCATTATCTATTTCAGCTAAACGCAATTCATTATACCATACCTGACTACAAGTACTAATATTATCTGTTCTTGAATTTTTAACTCCTAACATTAATGTGCGTATATCTCCAAAACTAGGATTACCTCTTATAGCTACACGTTGTTGCCCTATTTGATAAGGTGAAAATTCATCAACCGGAGTTTCTATTAAAACACCATCAATAACATCATAAAATGTAGGCTCTTGATTTCCTAAGGTTCCATTAGAGATTCCTATTGCTTTTATTTGTGCTAATACTTCAATAGGCAGGTTAATCTCATTCACTTCTGGCCACACAACCTCTGCCACACTAGACTGGTTTTGTGTCACTTGAAGCGGTACTTCTATTTGATAATAATTATCTACAAAATCATTACCCATACGTATAAAACCAATCGATTCTCCATCATTAACAACACCTTGATCTCCTGGTTCTGCATGCATAAACATACGTAAGCGTTTATAA
>CAZECB010000181.1:2966-5146 GCA_964510745.1 uncultured Flavobacteriaceae bacterium
ACGACGCATATCTACATTTATATTTTTAAATACTGCTCTAGAATCTTCTGCTTCTAAATTACAAGCATCCACAACCAAAGATTGCTCATTTAACCGAACTACCGTATTGTTATTATTAATTTCTTCACGTTGAATTCCTGGAGGAACCACATAACGTCCATCATTTTCTTGAATTCCTAAATTACTAACATTAAATATAGTATTGTCATTATCATTATTTGGTTCATCATCTAATGTTAAATTATAACGCCTCCAATCACTTCTTACTAGATCTAAAGTTCCAAAACGGAATACTGTATTTTCAGAAAACTCATTTAAATACATACGCATAAAACGTATAGACCTAAAATCTGTAATTCCACCAATAGCTCTTGTTGCACTTGTTAGCGGAATTCTGAATTGATACCAGCGTACAGTTTCTACATTTCCATTAGGAAGTGTTACATCTACAACTCGTGTGTCATTTATTAATGGGTTGTCAGGATCTGTAAGTGTTGCTGGAGTAATATCTATTTCATATTCAAAATAACTATCAATTGTATTTAAAGTATTATCTCTATTCACATCTTCAATATCTGGCAGGGTTGTAGAACCACGATCATCATTTGAAAATTGATCTGGCGTATTGCCTTCAAATCCATTAAACTCACTATAACGCTCAAAGATATTTCCTTCTCTATTCAAGAAAAATGTATAGTTATCTTTTGCTGGGTCATCAGATCCTGAGAACGCAGAAAATACTACGGCTTCTTCTGCATCATCATACCCATCAATACCTACATCTTGATTAGCACGTTCTTGTCCTTCTGTAGCAAATGCATATACTATAGACTGTTCTTGTGGTACTACAGACCCCCAATCTGTTGGTGTTAATCCCGAAATATCGCCATCTTCTGGCAATCCGTTTTCGTATTGTTTTCTTCCATCTTTTAAAATATCTTCAGAGATATTCCCTAAGTTAAAATTTAATGTCCCTCCTGGATTTGTAGGGTTTGTTAAAAATGGATCTTGTACCCAAAACTCTATAAACTCTACATTAGATTGTTCAAAATTTGTAGATGTTAATTGCCTTGTAATTCCTCCCCAACTATCTGTTGGTGTATCTAAGACATCATCAGTAGCATCTGGATCTAAATTATAAGCTCCTCTTTCATTAGGAAAAAATGCTAAATCTAAAGTATTAATAACTGTAGTTTGCCCTTGTACAATATCTAATTGTGGAAATAACTCATCTATAAATACACGTCTTGTAAATAAGTCTGAAATATCATCATCTGTAATGCCTCCTGGGCGTTGATTACTATAAAAAATAGGGTCAATAGTATACCAATTTAATCGTGCTCTATCAAATCCATTCTGAACACCATTATCATCTTCTCCTCCTTCAGCATATACACGCCCTAATTCTCTTGGCCTACTAGAAAGTGTCCATGCCAAAGGTGATAATAAATCAATAGCGTTTTGAGCACCTTCAAAATCATCAACATAGGCTGTTGCTTCTCCGTTAAAATCAATACCGTTAGGGGAACCCGGCAATAAATACGCAAATTCACCTCTAAAAGAAAGATTAGATGGTGCATCTGTATCTATATTAGGCAACTTATTAACTAGACGTGTTAACACTGGTAACTCTGTTGAAAAATTACCATTAAGCCCAAAAATAGTATTGTTAATAGGTTCACTATTAAAATTAGCTTTTTGTGTAATAGGTCGCTCACTTAAATTGAGCAATGTACCTCCTAATACAAAGTTTTCATTAAACTGATGTTCTACATTAACTCCTGCAAATCGTTTTGTTTGTTGGCCAAACACGGCGTTATCTTCAAATGTGATATCTATTGGTGTATTTGAATTTTGTAATGATGGATCTAAAAGCTGTAAGGTACCAAACGCATAATTTATAGTATAATCTACACCTTCAACCAAAACTCGACCTCCAGCAGTTACAGTAACAGATCCTCGGGGTACATTAAACCCTATTTGAATCCCTGCTGCACCATCAGATTTATAACGCCCTCTCATTAGAAATTTATTTCGCTCACTATCTTCTAATGCGCCTATTTTCGTGTCATTATACAATCGATCATAAACATATAAGGCTTGATTGGCATTATAAGTGGTCCTATCTTCAAAATCATCAGCATTATTACTTGGATTATTATCAATATCTAAAATATCAA
>CAZECB010000182.1:0-5127 GCA_964510745.1 uncultured Flavobacteriaceae bacterium
TAAATACTTTAAAAGAAGAGTCAAAACGTTTACAAGGTCATGAAACGTCTGGGTTATATGCTTATGAAATTGCAAATATTTATAATCAACAAGGGAGTAATTATAATGCAAAAACAAACCCCGATAATCAATGGAAACGTAAAGATGCTATTGAGCTTTGCAGTAGCATCATTTCAAAATTTCCAAAGAGTAAAGCTGCCGAAAAATGTCAAAATTTAAAAGATCAAATTCTTCAACCATTTATTCAAATTACTTCAGAAAATTTTATTCCGATACAACAACATTCAAAAGTATTAATTAACTATAAAAATATCAAAAACATTGATTTTAATGCATATCAAGTCACAAAAAAAGAATTGGACTCGCTTAATAAAATATATAAAGATGATGAGAAATTGAACTTTATAAAAACATTAAAATCAATTGAGCAATGGGATGTAGCTTTAAAAAATGAAGGTGATTTTCAAAATCATACTACAGAAGTTTTAGTGCCTAAATTAAATAACGGATATTATTTAATTGTTAGTACTTCAAAAGATAACAAAACATTAAAATTTGCGCATAAGGCTATTCAAGTCACCAATATGGCTTTGATAGAAAAAAGCGATCAAAACCATACTATTTATCAAATTATTAATAGAACCAATGGAAAACCTATAGTCAATGCTAAAGTAGAAATTAAATATAGAAGAAATTATAGAGATAACTACACTAGAAAAAACTTAATTACAGATAATAATGGAGAAATAAAACCTTTTCAAACTAAAACTTTTAGAAGAGATCTAAAACTACATGTTATAACTACAAATGATAATGCCAATTTTGGTAATTACTATACTTCAAATGACTATAACAACAAGCCAATAAAGTCACGTTACAATTCTTTTTTATTTACAGACCGAAGTATTTATAGACCAGGGCAAGTCATTTATTTTAAAGGCATCGTTTTTAAATCTAAAATTAATAACTCAACTGTTTTAGAAAATGAACCTGTAACAGTTTCATTATTTAATTCAAATGGAGAAGAAATTAAAAAACTAAGTTTTAAAACGAATGAATTTGGATCTATATCTGGAGAGTTTATTATACCAAATGGTGGATTAAACGGAAATTACTATATCACTATAAGCGGAGTAAAAAAACAAATCTATTCAAGATTTGATTTCTCAGTTGAAGAATATAAGCGCCCTAAGTTTGAAGCAACTTTTAAGCCTGTAAAAGACACTTTTAAAGTTAATGATAGTATTACCGTTAAAGGAAATGCTTTAGCGTTTTCTGGAAATACTATTACAGGCGCTAAAGTAGTGTATCGTGTAAAACGAAATGTACAATATCCACGTTGGTATTACTGGTATCGTTCTAATAATTCGTATTCTGAAGCACAAGAAATCACTTTTGGTGAAACGGTTACTAATGATAAAGGTGAATTTGATATCACATTTAAAGCACTACCAGACACTTCTACTAATAAAACCAGTTTACCAGTTTTTAATTATGAAGTTGTAGCAGATGTAACAGATATTAATGGAGAAACACGAAGTACATCTACCATAGTAAATGTTGGTTATCATGCTTTAACTGCAACTATTTCTGTAGATAGTACTATTGACAAAACTAAAAAGGACACTAGTATTTCTATAGATACTAAAAATTTAAATGGTGAATTTGTGCCAACAAAAGGGGCATTAAAAATTTACAAATTAAATGCTCCAAATTCTGTTTTAAGAGCTCGTCCTTGGCAAGCACCAGATTATCAAATGTTTTCAGAAACTGAATTTAAAACCTTATTTCCTCATGAAGCATATACTAATGAAAATGATTCTAAAAACTGGAAACAAGGTGATTTAGTTTTTGAAACCGATTTTAATACCGAAGTATCTAAAATGGTTATTTTAAAACAAATTAAAAAATGGGAATCTGGGCAATATCTAATTTTAGTAGAGACTAAAGATAAGTTTGGGCAGTTAGTGAAAGATCAAGCACACACAGCTTTATTTAGCAATAAAGATAAAACACTTGCAGACAATCAGCTTTTTTCAATCACCACAGATAAATCTTCATACAAAACTAATGAGGATGTTATTTTAACCTTAGCTTCTGCAGCAAAAGATATTACTGTCACAGTAGATGTAGAGAAAGGTCAAAAAATCATCAATACCTATATTGTTTCATTAAATAGTAATAAGAAACAAATCACAATCCCTGTTACCGAAAAAGATTTAGGTGGTTTTGTTATTCATTACAGTTTATCTGCTTTTAATAGTTTTAAAACTGGTAGTGTAGGTGTTATGATACCTTATCCTAAAACAGATTTAAGTATTGAAACTTTAACCTTTAGAGATAAATTACAACCAGGGCAAGATGAAACTTGGACTTTTAATATAAAAGGACCAAAAGGAGAACAAGTGGGCTCTGAGCTATTAGCTAGTATGTATGATGCATCTTTAGATGAATTTAAACCACATTACTGGAGTTTTAACCCTATTAATAAACCTAGCTATTACAGTAATAATAGAAGAAACTCAAACAATACATTTGGTTCTTCAGGGTTTAAAATTTATAATAAACCATATGCTTTTAGACATATAGATCAGCAACAATATGATGAGTTGAATTGGTTTGGATTTAGTTTTAATCAAAATTATTCTCTTAGAACTTTACAAGGAAAAACTGCCGGTTTAGATATATCTTCATCTAAAGTAAGAATAAGAGGTATTTCAAGTATATCTAGAAATGAAGCTTCTCCTGTAGCAGCTCCAGTTGAAGAATCTCGAGAATTTGAAAATGCTCCAACAGCTTCTTTTGATCAAACATTACAAGGAGAAGCAAAAGGATTAGAAATTGAATCTGATAACTTAAAGTCACAACAAAAAACAGATTTCAACAATATCCAAATTCGTAAAAATCTTCAAGAAACAGCATTTTTCTTTCCACAGTTACGCACCGATAAAGATGGTAATATAAGTTTTAGTTTTAAAACACCAGAAGCCTTAACCCAATGGAAATTACAATTATTAGCTCATACAAAAACTTTAGGTCATGCAGTCACTACTCTAGAAACAGTAACACAAAAAGAGTTATCTGTAGTACCTAATGTACCACGTTTTTTACGTGAAGGTGATCAAATAACTATAAGTAGTAAAATTGCTAACCTAAGTGACTGCAATTTATCTGGCGATGCTGTTTTACAATTATTTGATGCCATTTCAGGTAAAGCTATTGATGATCAATTAGCAAATCAATCTGCTATAAAATCATTTACAGTCAATGCAAATGACAACACACAAGTATCTTGGACATTGGCTATCCCTGACAATATTCAAGCTGTTCAATATAAAGTACTAGCTAAAGCAGATAATTTTAGTGATGGTGAACAAAATGCTTTACCTGTATTATCTAACCGAATGTTAGTTACAGAAACATTACCGATGTGGATCAGATCTAATCAAACAAAAACATTTACACTAGATAAATTAAAAAATAATAACTCTACAACACTAAAAAATCATAAGCTAACCTTAGAGATGACCTCTAATCCGGCATGGTATGCAATACAGGCATTGCCTTATTTAATGGAATACCCTTATGAGTGTAACGAACAAACATTTTCTCGCTATTATGCTAATACCCTTGCTAGTCATATTGTTAATTCTAATCCTAAAATTCAAGCTGTATTTAACCAATGGAAAAGCTCAGGTGTCTTAATCAGTAATTTAGAAAAAAATCAAGAATTAAAATCTATTCTTATTCAGGAAACGCCTTGGTTACGTGATGCACAAAGTGAATCTGAACAGAAAAAACGTATTGCGTTACTATTCGATTTAAATAAAATGAATAATGAATTACAATCTGCAAAACGAAAACTTCAAAACAATCAACTATCTAGCGGTGCTTGGTCATGGTTTAAAGGCGGTTATAAAAACCGTTATATCACGCAACATATTATTACTGGTTTTGGGCATTTATCTAAACTCAATGTTACTCAAGATAAAAATGAAGCGTTCATGATCAAAAAAGCAATCCAATATCTTGATAACGAATTTATAAAAGAGTATAAAAATCTTAAAAAATATAATAAAGATATTGACTTAACTAAAGATCATTTAAGTTATACGCAATTACATTATTTATATATGCGAAGTTTTTATCCTGAAATTAAAACGTCAAAAGAAGTTAGTGGTATTATAGCATATTATCATTCGCAAATTAAAAATTATTGGCTCTCCCGTCCATTATATGCTAAAGGATTGATGGCATTGATTACGCACAGAATGAAAGATACAACTACATCTTCTAAAATTTTAAAATCTTTAAAAGAAACGAGTATTAATTCTGAAGAATTAGGAATGTATTGGAAAGCAAATACCAATTCTTGGTATTGGTATCAAGCGCCTATTGAAACGCAAGCCTTATTGATTGAAGCTTTTTCAGAAATTGAAAATGACATCACTACTGTTGATAATCTTAAAATATGGTTACTCAAAAACAAACAAACCAATCGTTGGAAAACTACTAAAGCCACAACAAAAGCTGTATATGCCGTATTACTTCAAGGAAGTGATTGGTTAAGTGTTACTGATATGGTGGATGTTACTATAGGAACTAAAAAAATAACACATTCAACATTAGATAATGTTAAAGTTGAAGCTGGCACAGGATATTACAAAACAAGTTGGAATACCCCAGAAATAAAACCAGAAATGGGAATCGTAAAACTCACAAAAAAAGGAAATGGAATTGCTTGGGGAGGTTTATATTGGCAATATTTTGAAGATTTATATAAAATTACTTCAGCAGAAACTCCTTTAAAATTAGATAAAAAACTCTTCTTAAAGAAAAATACAAATACTGGTGAAGTTATTTCAGAAATTACTCCTGACACTAAATTAAACGTTGGAGATTTAATTAGAGTACGTATTGAATTACGTACAGACCGAAATATGGAGTTTGTGCATATGAAAGATATGCGTGCCTCAGGATTAGAACCTACGAATGTAATTTCACAATACAAATGGCAAGACGGCTTAGGTTACTATGAAAGTACAAAAGATGCTTCTACTAATTTCTTTTTTGACTATTTACCAAAAGGTGTTTATGTATTTGAATACGATTTGCGTGTTAATAATG
>CAZECB010000183.1:0-1315 GCA_964510745.1 uncultured Flavobacteriaceae bacterium
TACAGACACCGTATATGGTTTAGGTTGTGATATTACCAATACAAAAGCTTTAGAACGCATTGCTAGAATTAAAGGTATTAAACTAGAGAAAGCAAATTTATCGTTTATATGCCATGATTTAAGTAATTTGAGTGATTACGTCAAACAAATTGATAACTCTACGTTTAAAGTATTAAAACGTGCACTTCCAGGACCATATACGTTTATTTTACCTGGTGCTAAAACACTACCTTCTGCTTTTAAAAAGAAAAAAACGGTTGGAATACGAGTTCCTGATAATGCTATTGCATTAGATATTGTTAAACAATTAGGAAACCCTATTATGTCTACATCTATAAGAGATGAAGATGAAATTATAGAATATACTACTGACCCGGAATTGATTTTGGAAAAATGGGATAACTTGGTTGATTTGGTTATTGATGGTGGTTATGGTGGTAATGATCCTTCTACAGTGATTGATTTTTCTACAGATACTCCTGAAATTATAAGAGAAGGGAAAGGAAGTTTGGAGATTTTTTAACCCTTACGATTTCATGAACCTCATAAAAATAAGCCTTTATATTGTCATTATCAGAATAGTGAAATAATCTGTTAACTATAAAAATTGCTTTATTTGTTTCTGAAGTAAGTTCAGGAAAAACTTAGGAATTATATTTCAATTTTTGTAATACAGCTTGTACTTTTTTCTCTTATAAGAAGATTGTAAAAAAGCGTGTAAATATTTCATCCTGTTCAAACGTTACGCCATTAAAAACTGGGTCTAATAAAATAGTGGTGTCAATGCACCTTTCTTCTCTTGGGTTTCTAGGTATAAAATCTATACCGAAATTATAAGTGAATTGTATTGAAGGCGCAACAGATATTTCGATATTATAATTTCTTTCTTCAGTACCTAAGTCTAAATTAATAGTGGTTAAAGAATCATTTTCTAAATCTGGAATATTGAAATTATCTGAGGATGCTAATACTTCAAAAAATATTATTTCTCCAGTATCCAAATCTGTTAGGGTTACATCATTAAGGCTTAAAGTGCCATTAGTAAATAAATCTTCTTCAGTGTCTTCATCTATAAAAATAAGTGTAGTATCTGGGGTCGGAGCTGGAAATGCTATATTGTTACAAAAGTCTGATGAATCATCTTCATCACAACTTAAAATTAGTGTGAAAATGACTAATAAAATAGGAAGTGTAATACGCTTCATGTTTTTCTTTTTTATGTAGATGTTTAAATAGAATAAAGGTTGCGTTTGTTTTTTATATTTAGTTGTAAATTAATGTATGAATCTGGATTCTGCGTTAAAGATTGAACGTC
>CAZECB010000183.1:1325-5092 GCA_964510745.1 uncultured Flavobacteriaceae bacterium
GGGAGAGAGCGAGTAGTGAAGGTTGACGTTTTTTAAATGGAGCTTGTGGAGATTTACAAAAGGTAACGCTCCAATTATACACCATTATTTCATAAAAAAAAGCCCAACTATAAGTTGAGCTTTTTAACATTTATATTGAACTTAAATTAGTTTCCTCCTTCAGTTAAATTTTTCATTTCAGTTTCTATCATTTCATAGAACTCATCAATTTTAGGAAGTACTACAACACGTGTACGTCTGTTTTTTGCTCTGTTTGCAGCAGTCTCATTATCAACTAGCGGTACAAATGAACTACGTCCAGCTGCAATTAACTGACCTGGATTAACACCAAGTTCTTGTAACACTCGAATGATAGATGTAGAGCGTTTTACACTTAAATCCCAGTTGTCTAACAACACACCTTTTTGATAAGAAACACTATCAGTATGACCTTCTATCATAGCTTCAAAGGTAGGTTTGTCATTAATAACTTTAGCAACTTTAGTTAAAACTTCTTTTGCTCTTGAAGTAACGTTATAACTCCCACTTTTAAATAATAATTTATCTGCTATAGAAATGAAAACTACTCCTTTTTCAACATTAACTTCAATATCTGGATCGTCAATACCAACTTCACGTTTTAAGCTACTTACTAAAGCAAGTGTAACACTGTCTTTTCTAGTAATTGCATCTTGCAAACGAGTAATTTTTAAATCTCTTTCTTGTAAGCTTTCTAATGATTTTTCTAGATTAGTAGCACCTTTAGAGGTTAACTCAGTAAGATCTTGAGAGTTTTTAATCAAAGCTTCATTACTTCTACGTAAGTCTGCTAATTGATCTTTCATAGACTCTACACGTGCATTAGCAGCGGCAGCGTCTGCTAAACAACTGTTAAGCTTAACGGTTGCAGAATTTAATAAATCTTGAGTTTCTTTTTGTTTTGCTTGTAAATCGGTAAATTGTTTTTTAGAAACGCACGAGCTTACTAATACCATTCCTAATACGCTAAGCGCTAAAATTTTTTTCATAATCTGATAGATGTTTGTCCTTATAATAGTTTCAAAAATATATAAAAATAGCTTGCTAACATTTGTATTAACAAAATTTTTGCTAACTAAGTTATAAACTTTTATATGTCTTTTTGCTTTTAAAGAAATATAACCATACAATTGAGATTTTATTGTAATAGTTAGTATTTTGTTTTAGGTATTTTCGTTGTTTTAGCAATTGATTAAGATGTCCATAAAATGAAAAATGTGCTTTTAATATCGCTAGAATATGAGCAGGTTTTAATTGAAACAAAAATCGAACTCCTGCAATACCATCTAATAAGAGGCGTATAAAAATTAATAAAAATAAGTTGCCTTTTGCATTTTTAGTAAGTGTAAATAAACTATTCCTGAAGTTTAAATAGGTTTTTTTAGGACTCGTCGCATTTAAAGTTGCACCACCTACATGGAATACTTCTGATGCGCCTACATATTTTGTAGTGTGGCCTAAGTTTTTAGCTCGCCAGCATAAATCAATTTCTTCCATATGTGCAAAAAAGGATTCGTCAAAGCCATTAAGTGACTCAAAAACTGATTTCCTGATAAATAAACACGCACCAGAAGCCCATGTGATTTCTGTAGAGTTGTTATATTGTCCGTTATCTTTTTCTAGAGTATTAAAGATGCGCCCTCTACAATAGGGATACCCATATTTATCGAGATAACCACCTGCTGCACCAGCATATTCAAAATGATCTTTTTGTTTATAATCTAATAATTTAGGTTGAATGATAGCGGTTTGTGTTTCAGTTTTAAAGATGTTAATAATAGGAGTGAGCCAATTTTTAGTGACTTCAACATCACTATTGAGTAAACAAAACACATCTGCTTCAATATGTTGTAGTGCATCATTATAACCTTTAGCATACCCTCCGTTTTCAGTATTTTGAATAATTTTAATAATTGGGTAATGCTCAGAAACAAAATTGACAGAATCATCAGTAGATGCATTATCTGCTATATAAATATCTGCTTTCTTTGAATATTCAATGACAGATGGTAAGAATTGTTTGAGCAATTCTTTTCCGTTCCAGTTTAATATGACGATTGCAATTTTCAATAGTAAAATTTACTGTAATTTATAATTAGGGATATCTTTTAAAAACTCATAACGTTGTGCTTCTAAATCCATTTTGCAATAATAATGATTAATTCCGTTGGTAATCATTAAATAATCAGCATTTAATTCAAGGTTGTAACGTGCTATTTGATCAAAAGTAGTTTGTGAGATTTTAATTTTAGGAGATTTACACTCTACTATTAAGTGAATACTTCCGTTAGGTTTATAAATAACGATATCATAGCGTTTTTTAAGTTTGTTAATCATCAATTCTTTTTCAACGTTGATTAATGATGTAGGGTATTTTTTTTCTAAAATTAAGTGTTGAAGACAATGTTGCCGCACCCATTCTTCAGGTTGTAAACTCACAAATTTTTTGCGAATGACATCAAAAATAAAAGGTTTATTTTCCTTATTTTTGAATCGGAATGAAAACTTTGAAAAATTAAGGTTTTGCATCAAATAGCTTTAATTAATTCAAAGTTAAACTACAATAATCAAATACCAAATCTCAAACAATAAATTTGAAATTTGGAGTTTAAAATTACAATTTTCAATAGGTTTGGACGACGTTAAGCAATTAGTGACCGATATAAAAAACGGACAAATTAAACCCATATATTTTTTAATGGGTGAAGAACCCTATTATATTGATAAAATCTCTAGCTATATAGAACGTAATGTTTTAGCCGAAGAGGAGAAAGGGTTTAATCAAATGCTACTCTATGGGCGTGATATTAGTATTGATGATATTGTATCTAATGCTAAGCGCTACCCTATGATGGCAGAACGTCAAGTAGTTATTGTAAAAGAAGCACAAGATTTATCACGCACTATTGAAAAATTAGTAGATTATGCTAATAATCCACAACCAACCACAGTATTAGTAATTAACTACAAGTATAAAAAAATTGATAAGCGTAAAGCACTTTATAAGGCTGTTAAAAAGATAGGAGTTGTTTACGAGAGTAAAAAACTTTATGAAAATCAGGTTACTGATTGGATTAGGCGTGTGCTATCTCCTAACGGATATAGTATTTCTCCCAAAGCAACTCAAATGTTAGTAGAGTTTTTAGGCACTGATTTAAGTAAAATTAATAATGAATTAGATAAACTAAAACTAATTATCCCTAAAGACACACAAATCACACCTGAGTTGATTGAAGAACACATAGGTATTTCTAAAGACTATAATAACTTTGAATTACGGAAAGCAATTGGAGAGCGAAATGTATTAAAAGCACATCAAATAGCTAAGTATTTTGCTGATAACCCAAAGGATAACCCAATGGTGGTTACCGTATCTTTATTGTTTAGTTTCTTTTCACAGCTATTACATTTTCATGGGTTGAAAGATAAATCCCCACGATCAGTAGCTTCTGCATTAAAAGTAAACCCTTATTTTGTAAATGACTATATTACTGCTGCTAGAAATTACCCTATGCGTAAAGTCAGTCAAGTCATTGCTACTTTAAGAGATTTTGATGTGAAAAGTAAAGGTGTTGGGGCAAATGCTATCTCTCAAGGTGATTTGTTGAAAGAATTGTTGGTTCGGGTGTTTGGTTAGTTACTAACTAAGTTTTTAAGTTGATAGAAGAAACGTTCAATAAGGCGGAGGTCTTCAGTAATAATTTCAGCACTACCTAACATTTCATATTTAAATTGTATTTCTTTTTGGT
>CAZECB010000184.1:0-5070 GCA_964510745.1 uncultured Flavobacteriaceae bacterium
AGTTGGTATTGCTTTTTCTTGGGAGATCGGGAAAGGATTTTATATTTCTTTTCCTGAAGCAAGAGAAGGCGCTCAAGAATTAATTGAGCAATTGCGTCCATTTTTTGAAGCAGAACATATTGAAAAAGTTGGCCAAAATTTAAAGTATGATATTAAAGTATTAGCAAAGTATTATATTCAAATTAAAGGCCCTCTTTTTGATACTATGATTGCTCATTATTTGATTAATCCTGATATGCGTCATAATATGGATGTACTTGCAGAAACCTATTTAAATTACACACCAATATCCATTACTGAGCTTATTGGTAAAAAAGGAAAAAATCAACTCTCAATGCGTAACGTTCCTTTAGACCAACAAACAGAATATGCAGTTGAAGATGTAGATATTACCCTTCAGTTAAAAGAACATTTTAAAACTGAATTGACTGAAGCTAACACGCAAAAATTATTTAATGATATTGAAATCCCGTTAGTAAATGTATTGGCTAATATGGAATTGGAAGGCATTAACGTAAATACTGAATTTTTAAATTCTCTTTCTGTAGATTTAAATTCAGATATTGACGCTTTAGTAAAAAAAATATATGAAGTCGCAGGTGAAGAATTTAATATAGCTTCACCAAAACAATTAGGTATTATTTTGTTTGAAAAACTCAAACTGGTAGATAAACCTAAAAAAACAAAAACAGGGCAATATTCAACTGCTGAAGACGTATTATCATATTTAGCCAAAGATCATGAAATTATTCGAGATATTCTCGATTATCGTGGCTTAGCAAAATTAAAAAGCACTTATGTTGATGCATTACCAGAGCAAGTTTTAGAACAATCAGGACGCATCCATACTGATTATATGCAAACCGTTGCTGCCACAGGGCGTTTGAGTAGTAACAATCCTAATTTACAAAACATTCCTATCCGTACAGAACGTGGGCGTCAAGTGCGTAAAGCTTTTGTTCCGCGAAGTGAAGAGTACATCTTACTTGCAGCAGATTATTCACAAATAGAATTACGCGTCATTGCAGCTTTGAGTGAAGAAGAAACAATGATTAATGCTTTTAAAAATGGTGAAGATATTCATGCATCTACTGCCGCTAAAGTATTTGGTGTATCTATTGAAGATGTTACACGTGAACAACGTAGTAATGCTAAAACGGTGAATTTTGGAATCATTTATGGAGTGTCTGCTTTTGGATTAAGTAATCAAACAGATTTATCTAGAAGTGAAGCTAAGGAACTTATTGACACCTATTATGCAACCTATCCTAAACTTCGCAATTTTATTAGTGAGCAAGTAGATTTTGCGAGAGATAATGGCTATGTTGAAACTGTTTTAGGGCGTCGCAGATATTTAAAAGATATTAACTCCCGTAATGCTATTGTACGCGGCGGTGCTGAACGTAATGCCGTAAATGCTCCAATACAAGGTAGTGCTGCAGATATTATTAAAATTGCTATGATTAATATTCATCAAAAATTAAATGAAGGCAGCTATAAAACAAAAATGCTGTTACAGGTGCACGATGAATTGGTTTTTGATGTTTATAAACCAGAATTAGAAACTATGAAAACATTGATTAAAACCGAAATGGAAAATGCACATCAATTAAGTGTTCCTTTAGATGTTGAATTGGATGTGGGTAATAACTGGTTGGAAGCACATTAAAAAAAATGTAATTTTAATTATTTGATATTTAGTTGCTAATTATTCAACAGGAAGTATTTATAATGAACAATATAATATCTATTTTCAAAACTAAACGATATTCATATTTCAACGGTAAGTTATCAAATTTAAATCGTTGAAAAATATTAGTCAATGCTTTATTTTTCTATCTTTAAATACCCTATAACAAAAGAGGAGATATTTTCCTTTTCTTCAGCTAAAGACATTAAAGATATTGAAATTGAGCTTCATGACTTAGTTAAAAAGCATATTATTTTTAAAAATGGTATTTATTATTCTGATTTAAATGATGATACTCTTGTCAATAGAAGGTTAAAAGGCAATAAAATGGCACAAGACATCATGCCAAAAGCTATAAAACGTGCAAAATTCATAATGTCATTTCCCTATATAGAATCTGTTTCTATTTCTGGCGCTTTAGCTAAAAATTATTATGATGATGATGGGGATATAGATTTTTTTATTATTACAAAACCAGGACGCTTATGGTTAGCAAGAACATTTTTAATAACTTATAAAAAATTATTCTTGTTAAATTCAAAAAAATACTTCTGCCTTAATTATTTTATAAGCTCTGACAACTACAATATTGAAGAAAAAAACACTTTTACTGCAACTGAGTTAATTACTTTAATACCAATCTATGGTAAAACAACTTTCAATAAATTTATTACTAATAATACTTGGGCTAAAGATTTTTATCCAAATAAAGAAATAAACAGAACCTTACTTTCAGAAAGAGTTAAAAAACCGCTTTGGAGTAAAGTATTAGAATTTTTGTTTAATACTAAATTATTTACAAATTTAGATCGTTTTTTAAAGCGAGTAACACTCAAAAAATGGAAATTAAAGTTTAAACATCTTAATAAAAATAATTTTGAAGTTGCAATGAAATCTACTAACGATGTCTCAAAACATCATCCTCAAGATTTTCAAAGTCGTGTAATTATAGCTCTTAACGAGCGCTATGAAATAAAGAATAAAGCATATAATCTTAACCTTACAATGGAAAATGCTTGATATTGTCTTTTCACATTCGTATTATTATAAATTCGATTCTAAACAGTGGAAAAATCAAACTCCATATCCTCCATTAGGCACTTTATATGCCGCTTCTTATTTACGAGAAAACAAATATAATGTAGGTGTTTTTGACACTAATCTCTTAGATGATCCAAAAACAATAGAGCCTTATCTTAATGCACATCAACCAAAAATATTTGTAGTATACGATGATGGATTTAATTATCTCACAAAAATGTGTTTGACAACCATGCGTGAAGCTGCTTTTGAGATGATTAAAATAGCCAAAGGGTTTGATTGTAATGTTATTGTTTGTAGTTCTGATTCTACTGATCATTATGAAAAATATTTAAACATAGGTGCCGATTTTATTATTCAAGGTGAAGGTGAAATTTCCTTAAAAGAGTTAGTAGATGCATTAGTAGCTAATAAAGATACATCAACAATCAAAGGGCTTGTTTTTAAAAGAGGTAATGAAATCATAAAAAACCCAAAACACCCTGTATTGCGTAACTTAGATGAATTACCAATGCCTGCATGGGATTTAATTGATATAGAACCTTACAGAGAAATTTGGGAAACGGGAGGAAATGAATTTACATTAAACATTGCTACCACACGTGGTTGCCCTTTTAAATGCAACTGGTGTGCTAAACCAATTTATGGAAATAGATATAATTCACATTCACCAGAATACATTACTAAACATCTTAAATACCTCTCTGAAACTTATGGCGTAAATAGATTCTGGATGTGTGATGATATTTTTGGACTAAAGCCTAATTGGGTTCAAAATTTCAATATAGCTCTTAAAAAAGAAAAATTGTCAATTTCATATTACATACAAAGTCGTGTTGATTTATTATTAAAAGAAGATACCATTGATGCCTTAGCAGAAAGCGGATTAGAAGAAGTTTGGGTGGGTGCAGAGAGTGGATCTCAATCTATATTAGATGCAATGGATAAGGAGACAACGGTTAGTCAAATTTATGAAGCAACTCATTTTTTAAAAGAAAAAAATATACGTGTTGCATTCTTTATTCAATTTGGGTACTTAGGAGAAACTAAAGATGACATTTCTAAAACTATTGAAATGATTAAAGAGTTAGTACCTGATAACATTGGTGTTTCTGTATCATACCCTCTCCCAGGAACTAAGTTTTATGATAAAGTAAAAGATGATCTCAAACTTAAAGCAAATTGGACAGATTCTGATGATTTTACAATGTTATTTAATGGCACATTTAATTCTAATTTTTATAAAAAATTACAACGCTACGTTCACAAAGAATATAGGATAAGTCAAGCGTTTCAAAATTTAAAAGAGCTATTTAAAAATCCCTTAAAATTATCTAAAAATCAGTGGAGATCTTTAGTTTTATTGGGCTACTATTTACCATCTGCCTTTTTAAACAAAATTCAACTTAAAACTATGGAACTTGACAACGCCTAAGAATTTTGATAATGCTTCTCATTTGTATGATACCACATTTACATTTTCTAAAATTGGTAGAGCACAGCGCAAAATGGTTTATAAATACCTCAAACCTATTATAAATCAAAAAAAAAAGCTTTCAGTTTTAGAGTTAAATTGTGGTACAGGAGAAGATGCTATTTATTTTTCAGAATTGGGTCATGACGTTGAAGCCACAGATATTTCAAAAGGAATGATTGAAGTTGCTAAAGAGAAATCGTATCCTGAGAATCTTAAATTTTCTGTACAAGACATAACACTAATTAATGAACAATCATTTGATAAAAAATTCGACCTTATATTCTCAAATTTTGGTGGGCTTAATTGTTTGTCTAAGGATCAATTAAAATCTTTTTTTGAAACTGCAAAAGACTTGTTAAATTCAAATGGAAAGATCGTTATTATAATAATGCCTAGGTATTGCCTTTGGGAGCGATTATATTTTACATTAAAAGGCAATTTTAAAAAAGCTAAAAGACGTAAAGCTAAAGATAGTGTTATTGCAAATGTAGTTGGCTCAGAGATTAAGACCTGGTACTATAATCCTGAAGAGATTTTAAGTTTAACAGAAGAAGAATATTCAAAAGAAAACATAAAACCAATAGGATTAGTAATTCCTCCTTCATATCTTGAGAATTCGTTTTTAACAAAACGTCTTTTTTTGTCTATTTTAAAACGTATAGACAAAGTCATCACTGGTTCTTTTTGGGCCAAGTATGCAGATCATTTTTTAATAGAATTAAAGAAAAAGTAAATGAGTATTGTACTTACGCATGCCTATTACTTATTTGAAGACGATAAGGAACAGGCTATAATGAAACCTTATGCACCATTAGGATTACTTTATATATCTGGTTATTTGAATACACATAATATTGAAAAT
>CAZECB010000185.1:0-5050 GCA_964510745.1 uncultured Flavobacteriaceae bacterium
TTACCTAATTCTTTTTGAGTTCTTTTTTAAATTCAGCACCTTTAAATCCTGTTCCTCGTCCATCAACACAAGCTACAATATATCCTTTTTGTGCTAAATGTTGATACCAATAATCATTAGCAGCATTCCAAAGATTAGCCACTTGTTGAGATCCTGGTCCTGAATACTGATACATGAATAATGGGTATTTTTTATTTGGATTGAAATCTGCAGGTTTAATGATCCACATATTTAAATCATTGCCATTAATTTTAATCGTACTAAACTCTTTTTCAGAAGTTGTATATTCTGTTAGTTTACTTGCCAATTTATCATTATCAATAATACTCTTAACTATATTTCCGTTTTTAGAGTTATTTAATGTATATTCTGGAGGTGTCGTTGCACTAGAGAATGTATTTATAAAATAAGTGAAATCTGCACTAAATGCTGCGTTATTAGTTCCCTCACTTTTTGTTAAACGTGTTTTGTTTTTTCCATTCAAATTAATAGCGTACACATCTCTATTAATCGATCCGTTTTCTACAGATTGATAATAGATTTTATTTTTCTTTTTATCATAACCATAGTAATTGGTAACTTCCCAATCTCCTTTTGTGATTTGATTAATTAACTCTCCTTTATCATTGTGATGGTATATATGATTATATCCATCTTTTTCACTTGTCCAGATAAAACTATGATCTTTCAAAAATGTTAAATTAGAAGTTACATCTATATAGGCATCATCTTTTTCGGCAATTGCTAATGTAGCTTTACTTGTATTAGCATCAATCATCCATAAATCCAATTCATTTTGATGCCTATTCATATACTGTGCGCTTAATACATTTGATTTATTTGTCCATTTAATACGTGGAATATAAAAATCATTATAAGCTTTATTCACTTTGACAGGAGTTGACTTATTATTAACTAAATCATAAATATGAAGTGATACTATTGAGTTATCTTCACCTGCTTTAGGATATTTAAATACTTGCTGCTGCTGGTATAAGGCTTGACCATAAATATCCATAGAAAATTCTGGAACATTAGTTTCATCAAAGCGTAAAAACGCAATTTTGTTATTGGCTGCATTCCACTCAAATGCACGAACAAAACCAAACTCTTCTTCATATACCCAATCTGTAATTCCGTTAATAATTTTATTTTTCTTACCATCAGAGGTAATTTGTGTTGTTTGTCCAGTTTGTAAGTCTTTTACAAATAGATTATTATTTAAGCCGTAAGCTACTTTACTTCCATCAGGAGAAAAAGTTGGTTCTTGAATTAAATCATCTGCAATTGCTGTTAATTGATTTGTTTTCGTATCGTATACATAATAGTTTCCTAATCGTGAACGGCGAAATACAGGGCGTACATTAGTTGCTAAAATTACTTTACTCTCATCTGAGCTAAACGTATAATCTGAAAAATTTTCAATTTCATTAATATTAGCAGAGCTCACTAATGTTTTTACTTTACTTAAGGTTTTATAATCGTAAATATCAATTGTTATATTTTGTCCATCTCTATTTAAAACAGAATATTGCTGTCCGTTATTCATAGAATGTAATGACGCCATTCCTTCTGTTCTAAATGAACCGTTCCATATTTCTTCTAATGAAATATCTTTGTTTTGAGCTGATGTAAAAGTTATTATAGATAATAAAACGACTGCGAATAATTGTATACGTTGCATTAAAATATATTTAATTTATAATGTGATGTCAAGTTTACTAAAAAATAAGCAAAAAACCCCAATTATTAACAGTAAAATCACCTTTCTATTTATAAGATTTCAAATATTCAGAGGAAGATATAGTATCTTTGTAAATCTAAACAAAATTTAATGCATAATTCTATTTCTGGTTTTTCTAAATTATCAAAAACCGAAAAAATTGACTGGATTGTTAGTTCTTATTTCACAGATACAAAACGTGCTAAACAGATTTTAAAACAGTATTGGAATTCTGACGACGCATTACAACAATTACATGATGAATTTATAGAAAATACGGTTTCAAACTACTATTTACCTCTTGGTGTTGCTCCTAATTTTTTAATTAATGACACACTTTATACAATACCTATGGCTATTGAGGAAAGTTCTGTAGTTGCTGCAGCTAGTAAATCTTCTAAATTTTGGTTAGATAGAGGTGGTTTTAAAGCCGAAGTGTTATCTACATCAAAAATAGGGCATGTACATTTTATGTATTATGGTGATTTTAATAGTTTAGAGGCTTATTTCAATCATATAAAACCGAAATTATTTAAAGACACGGCATCCATAACTAAAAATATGGAACAACGTGGTGGCGGTATCACAGATATTATATTAAAAAACAAAACAGAAGCATTAGAAGGCTACTATCAATTGCATGCCACTTTTGAAACTTTAGATGCTATGGGCGCCAATTTTATCAATTCTTGTTTAGAGCAGTTTGCCAAAACATTTAAAGCTGAAGCAGCTCATTTTGAAGAGTTTTCAAATACTCAAAACGATATAAAAATTGTGATGAGTATTTTATCTAATTATGTTCCAGAATGTATTGTTAGAGCAGAAGTAAATTGCCCTATTGAAGAATTAAATGTAGATAAAAACGTAGACCCTAAAGTATTTGCAGAAACGTTTATACAGGCAGTGACTATAGCAGAAATTGAGCCTTACCGAGCAGTAACTCATAATAAAGGTATTATGAATGGTATTGATGCTGTTGTTCTTGCTACTGGTAATGATTTTAGAGCTATTGAAGCCTGCGCACACGCTTATGCCTCACGAAACGGAGTCTATTCAAGTTTAACACATGCTTCTGTTGAAAACGGTGTTTTTAAATTTTGGATTGAAATCCCTTTAGCCATAGGTACTGTTGGTGGATTAACCAATTTACATCCTTTAGTAAAACTCTCAATGGAAATGTTAGGCAATCCATCTGCTAAAGAATTGATGCAAATTATTGCTGTTTCAGGGTTAGCGCAAACCTTTGCAGCATTACGTTCGTTAACTACTACTGGCATTCAAGAGGGGCATATGAAAATGCATTTAATAAATATTCTAAATCAATACAATGCAAATACTTCTGAAAAAAAGACATTAATAGAATATTTTAAAACCAATGTAGTTACACATAGTGCTGTGATTGAAGCATTAAATACCATACGAACTAACAATAATTAGATGTCTACATTTTACAGTAACGGAAAATTATTGCTTACAGGAGAATATACTGTATTAGATGGTGCTTTATCACTTGCTATTCCAACAAAATATGGACAATCTCTTGTGGTTAAGCCCATATCTGAAAACAAAATTATCTGGCAGAGTTTAAATCATAAAGGTGACATCTGGTTTGAAGAAGATATCCCATTTGAAAATATTGTATTTCCATTTTTATTCGAGTATACTCAATCTTTAGAGGGCAGGTCTGATATTTCAAAAATGTTGGTTAAAATATTGTACCATACTAATCAAATTAATAGTGCGTTTTTATCTTCTTTTATTGAAACAAAAAAGGGGTTACATATTACTACTCGATTAGATTTTCCAAATGACTGGGGTTTAGGTACTTCTTCAACTTTAATAAACAATATTGCTAATTGGGCTAAAGTTGACCCTTACAAATTACTCGATTTAACTTTTGGAGGTAGTGGTTATGACATTGCTTGCGCTCAGCATGACTCTCCATTAACGTATCAATTAAATAATAATTCAAGATTAGTAAAATCAATTACTTTTAATCCTGAATTTAAAGCAAATTTATTTTTTGTGCATCTAAACAGAAAACAAAATAGTCGGGATAGTATTTTTTACTATAATAAAAATAAGAGTCATTTAACTAAATCCATTTCAGAAATAAATGACATTACAACTCAAATTATAGCTTGTAATACTTTAACAGCTTTTGAAATATTAATTACCAAACACGAAACTATTATTTCAAGGCTAATACAATCAGATCCTGTTAAATCTCTTTTATTTTCAGATTATGAAGGTGTTATAAAAAGTCTTGGTGGTTGGGGTGGTGATTTTATTTTAGCAACTTCAAAAAATGACCCTTCTGCTTATTTTAAAAGTAAAGGGTACCATACTGTAATTTCTTATTCTGATATGATTTTAGCATAAAAAAACCTCACCTAAGTGAAGTTTTTTTATATGTTAACTTACTATTCTATTAGTAAAATGTCGCTCTGTTATCTTCAATTTCTGAAGATTTTTTCAATGCATCATATAATGCATTTACAACTTGATTAGATCTTGCTATAGCTACTTTTGTAGCAAGAGGCTCATAACTCGGTAATTCTGTTGCTGCTGTCTTTTTTGTTACTTGTACAATATAAACTCCTGCATTACCAGTAATTAGTTGTGATGTTTCACCTTCATTTAACCCAAATGCTGTACCAATAACTTTAGGCTCATTTCCTGCTCCAGTTAAAGTTCCATTTTTCATATTTAATGCTAATGCTGTTTTTACAGTTTGATTTTCAGAAGTAGCAATTTGCTCCATTGTTCCTGCCGCAATACGTTGCTTTATAAGTTCAGCTTTCTTTTGTTTTTTAATTTCAGAAATTGCAGTAATTGATGCTTGATCAACACTCATCAATCCTTTTGGAGTTTTAGCAGTCAATTTCGCTATTGCAAAACCACCTCCAGGGATAGTAAAACGCTTAATAGCCCCTATTTCTGTATCGTCTTCAAAAGCCCATCTCACCATTCCTCTTTGCAGTCCAATACCTGGAATAGTTTCATCTAACTCCTTAATTGAATTAACTGGTCTTACAGCATATTTATTTTCATTTGCCACTGTATTAAAATCACCTTTATCAATAGCGATTTCAAATTTAGATGTTGCTTTAAACACTTCATCTATTGTTTCTCCAGAAGGATCTATTTTAGTAGACAAGTAAGCTACTTTAGAAGTTTTTTGAATATTCTTTTGCTCTAAAATTTCTGTTATGTGGAATCCATAAGTAGTTTTTACAACTTCTAAATCTCCTTTTTTATTTTCAAAAGAAAAAGTGCTTACTTCTGGACCTACTGTTCCTGAGTTGTAAGCTAATTCTAGTTCTC
>CAZECB010000186.1:0-5023 GCA_964510745.1 uncultured Flavobacteriaceae bacterium
CATTCCAGTTTTCACCAATATGATCTAATCCTGCATCAGGTTTAATAATTTTTATTTCAGAATTATACGTGTCACACCAACGTTGGATGGAGTAAAAATCACTAGGAAATTCGTTTTCAACAGTCAATACATGCTGTCCTTGTTTGTATGGAATATTATTTAAAACGGAAGCAAACCCGTAAGATGTAGACGGTATTATTGCGACCTGATTAGCATCACAATGAATAAGTTTGCCAAATAATGTTTTAATATGGTCTACATCATCAAAAAAGGTGTCAGTGGTAAAGCCTATAGGGTCATATTCTTGTTTTAAGGCTTCAATAACACCAGCTTCAGAAGCTTTTAATAACGGTGCTTTATAGGCACAGTTTAAATAATGAATATCATCACTAAGACTAAATAAATGTTTTTGATTTTTTAACATGCAGTTTAAAGGTGCTACTTTTTAATTTTCTTTTCGTTTTGTATTTCTGGTTGATTGATTGCGTTAAATTTAAAAATATCATCTCTAGAATAATGCCCAATCACATCAAAGTCTAGCTTACTATGGGAAATAGCGTCTAAATCAAGCTCAGCTACTAAAACACCATCACTATCAAATAGAGGGCCTTCAATGATTTCCCCCATGGGAGATATAATCACACTTCCGCCAGGACACATATCTTCTTTACTATCTGTAACTAAATGTTGATACTTTTCTGGATACATTGATTTTTTAAAATACTGATTGCATCCTAAAACAAAACAACGACCTTCTAAGGCAATATGTTTCATAGTCGCAGTCCAGTTTTCACGAGAATCTGCTGTAGGCGCAATATAAATTTCAACTCCTTTTTGATACATCGCCATTCGTGCTAAAGGCATATAGTTTTCCCAACAGATCAACCCTCCTAATTTACCAATTTTGGTATTAAAAGTTACTAAAGATTCTCCTGCTGCTTCTGCCCAAATAATCCGCTCTGTTCCTGTAGGTTTAATTTTTCTGTGGACGCCTAATAATCCATCAGTAGGAGAGAGGTATAACATTGAGCAATATAAACTACCGTTAGCATTTTGCCTTTCGGTAACACCAATAACTAAATAAGCATTATTTTCTTTAGAAATACGTTCTAATACTTTTAAATCATCACTTTCTAAATCAATGCTGTTTTTAGTGTATTCTGTATATAATTCTCGCCCTTCTTGAGTACGACTACCAACAGTTGCACCAAAATCAAATCCGCGAGGATATCCAGGAATAAAAGATTCGGGAAAAACAATTAAATTACAACCTTGAACAGCATATTGTTGTACAGAGTTTTCAAGCTTAGTAATGGTTTTTTCTTTGTCAAAAAAAACAGGACTATCTTGAACTAACGCAACTTTTATTTTCATGTGATAAATTAAGGTAAAACACAAAAATACAGTTTAAAGTGTAGTTTAGGAAATGTATTATTTTACTAGTGTATATTTTCTTTAGTAAACCATTCTTTAACAGTCTGTTCAGCTTTTTTATTATTAGGAGTAAAAGCACTATTTTCACTACCACGATATTCTAAATAACTAGGGAATTTCCACCAAAGAATACCACGACACCATGCTTCATCTTTTAAACCTTCAAAAATAACCTTGTAAGCACGGTCTTGATGGGCTTCATTAAAGATGTTATTATCACCATCAGAATAGGGGAGCTTCCATGGCGCATTAATACTTCTAAATCCGATTTCAGTAAACACAATTGGTTTTTTGTGTGTTTCAGATACGGTTTTAATTTTTGATTTTACGGTTTCAAACGTTGCTTTTAACTCATCATCAGTAGCATCATTTTTATCACTTAGTGGATAGTAAGAGTTGATGCCAATAAAATCTAAATCATCCCATAAACTAATCGTTTCAAACTCTTCTCCCCAATTGGCACAATAGGTGAGTTGACCAGAATAGAAACCACGTAGTTTTTTAATCATTTTCACCCAATTACTTTCGTGTGTGAGAGTAGCTTTAGAAAATTCAACACCAACAGATAACATATCTATATTATGAATTTCTGCTAGAAAAGCATAATGTCGAATCCAACGATAGTAATACTCAAAAAAAGACTGCCATTGCGCTTCGGTATTAAACTCCATATCACCAGACCATACATTTCCGGTAAATACTTGAGGTTTTAATAATACAGACATGCCTAATTTTTTCGCTTCGTAAGCAGAATGTATAACTCCTTGATCATTTTCTGAACCAGCACCTTTGTTTAGGGGTAAATAGCTTGGTGTTTTATCTCCACCACCTCTGGTATAAGAGTAAGGCACTATAGTAATTGCGTTAGCACCCATTTGCTTTTGTTTATCCAAAGCTTCAGTAGCTTTGCGTGATGCATATCCATTATAAATACCATAGCCTTCATGCGCAAAATTAAAGCCTTTTAAATAAGATATATTTGATTTTCGTTTTGTAATTGATGGTGTATGACTAGTTATTCCATTTAAATAATCCTTCCATTTTTTTTCTAAACGAACTATTTCCTGTGATGTGGGTATCCAGCTATTATATTTTTTTAAAAATACTTCTCTTCCAAATTGTTTGATGAGAAAATCAACTAAAGCTGCTGACATGCAATCTACAACTAATCCTGATTCATTCTGTACCAATTCATTATCAAATAATTCTTTTAGAGATAAAGTATTATCAGATTTAGCTAAACGCCCAACCCAATATTGATAGCCTTCTCGTTGCCATTGCGTCGTAAAATAAACAGGTAATCCTCGTTGAAGTGTTAATGATTTTGATTCTCCTAACAGGTATTGTATAATCAGGTCATTTTCTTTTTGAATAAAGTTATTACGGTATTTATCGTTAACAATGGTGTGTATAGAATAGTCATCCATATTAAAATGCGCTTGCTCGGTATTACCTAGCATTAAGCCTTTGTCTTCAGCAGTTTTATAGATATGATAATTGAGTTTTGGTAAAGTTTTTTCTGTATTCAAAAAGCTCAATATTTTTTTAGTAGAAGTTTCTACATTATTGACTAATGTTTTTATTTCTGAATTGGGGATTGCATCTTGATGTGAAATAAAATTAAAATGCTCTGATTTTGAAATGATATTATTTCCAGAAGAGTAATCAAAGAACACTTTATTATCAATATTCCAAGTAGTGTTAAAATTACCCATGGTTATTTTTGAACCTTCACGAAAAACCTCATAATCCATTTGTCTAAAAAAACTACGCCTATTACGATTTTGTTGTAGACGTTGTTCTACAAACTTATAAATTTCATTAGAGTCATTACCAGTAATAAAACTAAAAGGGAGTGTGTTATTTTTCGGGTTGGGATATAACTGTAATGCCAATACATCACTTTGACCTGAATATGTATTATTGTTAAAAGTTATGCTGTTATTCGTAAACTGTAGTGGTAATTTTTTTGAAAATTCTTTAATTAATGAATTGCTTTCAAGAGTTCCCACTAAAAGTAATACACTGTTAGTAAGATCTTCATTAGTAATCTCCTCCACAGATTTATATTTGGTGGCGACTTGAAAACGCCCTTGTTGCGGTTGTTTTGAAACTGTTTCTAGTAAATTATCATATTTATTACTTAGATCTTCATTAGCAGTTCCGTAAACCACTAAAATTTCACGTTTACTAAATCCATTACGTTGTAGTTGACGTTTGCTAATAGTCGTGTCTGTTTGAGTTTTAGAAATTAAAGAAGCAACATCTTTATCAGAATTAGTATGACCACAACTACTTAGTACAGTTAAAAATACGATTAAGTATAACGCGTATTTCATATAGAAAATTGAAATGTTAGTTTACAGCGGGTAAATTACTATTTATTTAGGTAATTATATAAGCTAATTAAGTTAAGATTAATTTCGGAGATAAAATATAATGTAATAATTGATTATACACGTATTGTACATAGTATGTTTTTGAACTTTTTTAATTAGAATTACCATTGACTACTTTCGTTTTGAGCTCGATAAATTGTTCGAAATCTTCATTGCAGCACTTTCTCAATATTTCTGTAACACAATCAATTTTTGTAAACATTATTGAATTGTTTTTTCCTTTAAGTTCAATAAGTATACCTATCAAAAATACATTAGTTTCTTTTGTCACATTGGTGTCAAAACTAGGAATAAACCATAAACCAGAACCACTCATACCTTCTAAATATTGAGGAGCAAATGATCTTCCTTTTTCATCAAATTGTTTAAATTTCCTTCGATGATAATCAATTAAAATATTCAGATCCCTATTTACTAAAGGTTGATTATAGGATTTTGATATTGATGGATGTGAATAAATCAAATAAGGTTGAGAAGAAAACTTTTTCGATTGCTTTTTTTTAATTTGCTTTTTGCAAGGAAATCCTAGTGTAAAATATGATTTACTCGGAATTGTTGAGTGTCTTTGTTTAATAAATTTTGAACTTAAGAATTCAATTCCATCTGTTTTATAAATTCTATCTACAATAAATTCTTCTAATTTTATTACTGCAATATCGATTAGATCATTTACCTGACTATCAATTGGATCAAACAAATACAATCTACCTACTAACGGTATTTTTGATTGCGATTTATAAAGGCAAATATCTTCTTTTCTATAATGGTTGAAAGTGTGAGCTGCTGTAATTAAATAGTGATTACTTTCTGTTTTTAGTAGTACGCCAGTCGCTATTTGTTCAGGTTTTATTGATAGAAGAGAATCTAACTTGTGATAATATATAGCAACAGTTGAAAATTGAATCTTTTGAGCTACTAGGTCAACGATTTTTGTTTTATCGTTTTGTAATGTTTTCACAATATCAATTTTTTCTTTCATTTAAGTATTATGCGTAACAATTATGACATGAAATTGTTTTAATACTGAAATAAATCAAGTATAAATTATTTATATCAACCGATAAGCGAAATTATAATTTTAAGATTTAAAAATCAAAGTTTGAAATATGTAAATGTAAGTGTCTTATAAGTAGATATTTATGTTTTTTTTGCTATTATTTCCGTTGTGCCTTAATAAACACTTCAATATT
>CAZECB010000187.1:0-4996 GCA_964510745.1 uncultured Flavobacteriaceae bacterium
TTTATTATTAGCGGCAAATTTACCTATAGCAATATTTTGTTTTTCAATACGGTCTACCATAAAATCATGTAGATTAGAAATTAGTGAAAACACATTTTTTGAAGGTAATTTATTATAGTAGGTGACTTCGGTTTCTAAAACAATAACATCAACTTCGGTAGCACCTCTGTCAATCGCTTCTTTAATGGGTACCATACTTCCAAAACCACCATCAGCATATTCACAACCTTCTTTTTTAACTAAACTCATAAAAGGCACATAATTACTAGAAATCCAAATCCAATCTAAAAAATCTTCGTATTCAAAATCTTTAATCGATTTGTATTCTACATCATGAAGCGACAGGTTAGATACAGTAACGACAACATCTTTATGACTTTCTTTTATAGTATCAAATTCTTCTTTGGTGACTACTTTGTCAATAAGTTTCCTTAGATTTTTACTTTCTCCAAAGGTTTTCCTTCCTTTTAAAAAGTTGCGTAGCATATTCCAATGATTAATGCCTATTTGAGTATCACCCCACTTATCTTTTTTGGTGGTAAACGGACAATTGCTAAAAATAGAAGATTGATTCACAGAAGTGTAAACATCTTTTATTTTTTCAATTTTATTTAATGCCAAATGAGAAATTAATAAACTCCCTGTTGATGTACCAATAAATAAATCGTATTGATGGCCAAGTGTTTCTATGAGATATTGTGCTACACCACCACCAAAAGCACCTTTACTACCACCACCAGAAATTACTAAAGCTCTCATGAGTTTATCTTTAAAATTTAAACGAGCTATTAGCTAACTCTTAGTTGTATTATTTATTTAAATAGATTTAATCCAGGAATATTAGGCATTCCATCTTTTGCAACTGCTGCTAATTCAGTTTCATTAACACGAGTTGCTTTCTCAATAGCTTTATTAAGTGTTATGATTAAATAATCTTCAAGCTGTTCTTTGTCTTTAAGTAAAGTATCATCTATTTCAATACTTTTTATAGACCTGTTAGCTGTTAAACTAATTTTTAGTTGCCCATCACTACTTTGTTCATCAACATAAACTGTATCTAAGCGTTTTTTAGTAGCTTCTACTTTAGCTTGGGTTTCTTTAAGTTTACCCATCATTCCCATCATATCTCCAAACATGATTGTTTTTTTATGTTTTATATATTTACAAAAATAAAGAATAGATTATAGTATTGCTCAACTTTTATCTATGAAATTATAATTAACCATAAAGTCTATTATAAATGCTATTTTTGCAAACTTTATATAACAATTAATTAATGAGTAAAATACTTAACCCTCCAACAGTAAAAAAAATACCAAAATCACTTACTATACATAATGATACTAGAATAGATAATTATTTTTGGTTAAATGATCGTGAGAACCCAGAGGTAATTGATTATTTGAATAAAGAGAATGCTTATTTTGAACAAATGACAGGGCATACTCAAGAGTTTCAGGCTAATTTATTTGAAGAAATGAAGGCACGTATAAAAGAAGATGATGAATCTGTGCCTTATAAATTTAATGGCTATTGGTATATAGTAAAGTTTAAAAAAAATAAAGACTACCCAATTTATATACGTAAAAAAGACACTTTAGAAGCTTCTGATGAATTACTATTTGATTGTAATATAATGGCAGAAGGTCATGCGTATTTTAAATTAACAGGGTTGAGCATAAGTCTTGATAACACTTTAGTGTCTTATGGAATAGATACCACAGGTAGAAGGCAGTATACCCTAAATGTTAAAAATTTAGTTACAGGAGAAATATCTTCTGAACAAATAGAAAATACAACAGGTGTTGCAACTTGGGCAAATGATAATAAAACACTTTTTTATACATTAAAAAATCCGCAAACACTTCGTTCTGAAAAAATATTTAAACACAAAATAGGAGAGAATTCTAAAAATGATGTTTTAGTATATACAGAAGAAGATGATACTTATGGTGTCACGGTTTATAAAACAAAATCTAGGAAGTTTATTATAATTGCTTGTTATAGTACTTTAACTTCAGAAAGCCGTATACTAGATGCTAATACTCCAGATGGAGAGTTTAGTGTATTTCAAGAGCGTATAAGAGGCTTAGAGTATGGAATTAATCATTATCAAGATTCATTTTTTATTGTCACTAATGCAGATAAAGCTACCAACTTTAAATTAATGCAGACTCCAGATACTGCAACATCAAAAACCAATTGGAAAGAGGTGATTCCGCATCGTGAAGATGTGCTTTTAGAAGATATTGATATCTTTAAAGAGTTTCTGGTTATTAGTGAACGTAGTAATGGATTAAATAAAATTAGGATTAGACGCTGGGATACTCTAGAAGAGTATTATTTACCTTTTGATAGTGAAACCTACACAGCATATACAGGAACTAATGTTGATTTTGATACTACCGTTTTAAGATATGGTTATAATGCAATGACGACACCATCATCTGTTATAGATTTTGATATGGTGACTAAAGTTAAAACTATAAAAAAAGAACAACAGGTTTTAGGAGGTACATTTAAAAAAGATAATTACATTTCAGAACGTATTTGGGCTACTACAGAAGACGGAACTAAAGTACCAATGTCTGTAGTATATCATAAGGATACTAAAAAATCTGCTGACACCCCTGTATTACAATACGCATATGGATCTTACGGATCTACAATAGATCCTTATTTTTCAACAATTAGATTGAGTTTGCTAGATCGCGGTTTTATTTATGTGATTGCTCATATTAGAGGAGGAGAATATTTAGGACGTCCTTGGTATGAGAATGGCAAACTATTACAAAAACGGAATACATTTACAGACTTTATAGATTGTTCAAAACATTTAATAGAACAAGGATATACGTCTGCTGATCACTTATATGCTATGGGAGGTAGCGCTGGAGGTTTGCTTATGGGTGTTATTACTAATTTAGCACCAGAATTATATAATGGTATTGTAGCCCAAGTAGCTTTTGTTGATGTGATTACAACAATGTTAGATGATAGCATTCCTTTAACTACAGGAGAATATGATGAATGGGGAAATCCTAATGATAAGATATATTATGATTATATGAAAAGCTATTCGCCTTATGATAATATAGAAGCAAAAGCATATCCTAACTTTTTAATAACGACTGGGCTTCATGATTCACAAGTACAATATTGGGAACCTGCAAAATGGGTAGCAAAACTACGTGAATTTAAGACGGATAATAATTTATTGTTACTACATACTAATATGGATGCTGGTCATGGAGGTGCTTCAGGGCGATTTGAGTCTTTAAAAGAAGATGCTCAAGAGTTTGCTTTTTTATTAGATTTAGAAGGAATTAATAACTAATTGATAAAAATCTGCTTATTTTTAATGCATTTTAATTTACATTTAATAGATTAGTCATACGGAAGTATATATTTTATGAGTAAAAATCAACATGTATTTGATAATGTTTTAGATCTTATAGGAAAAACCCCTCTGATCAAATTAAATACTATTACTACTAATTTTAAAGGCGAATATTTAGCTAAAGTTGAAGCTTTTAATCCAGGACATTCATCTAAAGATAGAATTGCACTTTATATAATAGAAGAAGCAGAGCGCAAAGGGTATTTAAAACCGGGTGATACAATTATTGAAACTACTTCTGGTAATACAGGATTTAGCCTAGCAATGGTAAGCATTATTAAAGGTTACAAGTGTATTCTGGCAGTAAGTTCTAAATCATCTTTAGATAAGATTGATATGCTTAAAGCTATGGGAGCAGAAGTTTATGTATGTCCAGCAAATGTTGAAGTAGATGACCCAAAATCATACTATCAAGTAGCACAACGCTTACATGAAGAAAATGAAGGATCTGTTTATATCAATCAATATTTTAATGATTTAAATATAGAAGCACATTATAAAACTACAGGACCAGAAATTTGGGAACAAACAGAAGGTAAAATAACACACTTGGTAGCATGTAGTGGTACTGGAGGAACAATTTCTGGAACAGCACAGTTTTTAAAAGAACAAAACCCAGATATCAAAATAATAGCTGTAGATGCTTATGGTTCAGTATTAAAGAAATATCACGAAACAAAAGAGTTAGATACTAAAGAGATTTATCCATATAGAATTGAAGGTTTAGGAAAGAATTTAATTCCATCATCCACCAATTTTGATGTCATTGATGAATTTGTAAAAGTATCTGATGAAAATAGTGCACATACAACAAGGGAAATTGCACAAAAGGAAGGCTTATTTGTAGGTTATACTAGTGGTGCAGTTATGCAAGCTGTAAAATTACTTAATGCTTCAAATCATTTTAAAGAGACAGATAGAGTCGTTGTGATTTTTCCAGATCATGGCTCAAGATATATGAGTAAAGTCTATTGTGATAAATGGATGGGAGCTCAAGGGTTTGCTATTGAAGTTGAAGAAAAAGTGAGTTATATTGAATAATAAATTATTATTAAAGCAAGTAGTGAAATTTTTAAATCAATATTAAAATTTTGTTAAAGAAATAATTATGCTGAAAAGATTTAATTACATAATTTTGTCGCAACTAAATACGATTATTTTTAAATGATGAAGGATTTATTTGAAAAGATATATAAAGATAAAGGTCCGTTAGGGAAATGGGCATCACAAGCTGAAGGTTATTTTGTGTTTCCAAAATTAGAAGGTGAAATTTCTAACAGAATGAAATTTCAAGGAAAAGATGTCATCACTTGGAGTATCAATGATTATTTAGGTTTAGCTAATCATCCAGACGTGCGCCAAGTAGATGCTGAAGCAGCAGCAGAATACGGTTCTGCTTACCCAATGGGAGCAAGAATGATGTCAGGGCATACCTCATTACATGAGCAGTTACAAAAAGAATTAGCAGAATTTGTAAATAAAGAGGCTGCATACTTATTAAATTTTGGATACCAAGGCATGGTGTCTACGGTAGATGCATTAGTATCTAAAGATGATATTATTGTTTATGATGTAGATGCACATGCTTGTATTATA
>CAZECB010000188.1:0-4921 GCA_964510745.1 uncultured Flavobacteriaceae bacterium
TGCATCAATCTCTTTGATGGATTTATTAGTAAAACACAAGAAATAATAATTAAACACAGATATTATTATGTTATATAAAATAATTAAATACCTAGCATTGGTATTAGCATTAGTCGGCATCATTTTTGGCGTAATGATTATGACTAAAAATACTGAAGAGTTAAGAATTGACGGTACATTGTTAGATAATATGATATATGTAACCTATGCTGTTTTAGGAATAATTTTAGCATTAGTAATCATATATGTAATCGTTAATATGTTCTCTAGTAAACAAGCAATGATGAGTACACTTAAAGGTGTAGGTGCTTTTTTAGTAGTTGCTATTATAGCTTATAGTGTTGCTGATGGAACTGAAGTAGTACAAGGCGGTGAAACGTTTGCTGCGGATAAAGTTAAATGGGTGAATACAGGTTTAAACTTATTTTACGGATTAGCTATTGTAGCGGTTGGTTCTATGGCATGGTCAGGAGTTAGTAAAATGATTAAATAAAATATTATGGCAAGAAGAGGAACACCAGAAGTAAATGCAGGTTCTATGGCTGATATAGCCTTCTTACTATTAATATTCTTTTTAGTAACTACAGATATTGCAGTAGATTCTGGATTAAACAGAAAACTACCAAGGATAGAAGATCAAGAGGTTGAACCACCTGTTATTAAACAAAAAAACTTATTTGTTGTTTTAGTAAATAATAATGATGACCTTTTGGTTGAAGATACACCCATGGATATAAAAGATTTGCGTGAAGCTGCAGCAGATTTTATTGATAATGGCGGCGGCGTAGGACAAGCAGGTAATCCTTGTGATTATTGTAAAGGTAAGAAAGATTCAGAATCTTCAGATCACCCAGATAAAGCCATTATTTCTTTAAAGAATGAAAGAGGAACAAGTTATTCAACTTATATTTCTATTCAAAATGAATTAGTAGCTGCTTACAATGAAGTTAGAAATACACGAGCTCTAGATTTATATGGAACCTCATTTATAGAAATGCAATTAAAGTATAAAGAATCTGCGCGTTATGGTTTAACAGATAAGCAAAAAGATAAACTGAAAGCGCAAATAGAAGCAATTAAAGTTGAGTACCCTCAATTATTATCTGAGGTGGTGACAAAATAAATTTTATAAAAACAAATATTATGTCAAAATTTAAAAAGAAAAAAGACGGGGGATTACCGCCAGTTAATACGGCTGCGTTACCAGATATAGTTTTTATGCTATTGTTTTTCTTTATGGTTGCAACCGTAATAAAAGAAGATCAACTTAAAATACAAAACGATTTACCATTTGCAGATCAAATTGAAAAATTAGATAAAAAGAATCCTGTAAGTTATATTTACATTGGGAAGCCAAGTATTAACTATAAAAGCCAATTTGGTGATGAAGCTAGAATTCAATTAAATGATCAATTTGCTGAAGTAAATGAAGTAGGACGTTTTGTTAATGCTGAAAGAGCACTTTTAAGAGAAGAATTAATTCCTTTTTTAACTATGGCTTTAAAAGTTGACAAAAACTCTAACATGGGTATTGTAGGAGATGTTAAGCAAGAACTCAGAAAAGTAAATGCGTTAAAAATAAACTACACGACTAAGGAAGGTGAGTTCTCAAAGAATATTCAATAAATAATAATAATAGTAATTTTACAAATAAAAAAACCTCATTCTATTAGAATGAGGTTTTTTTATAACCAATAATTAAATAGTATTAGTTGAGGAAAAACTCCTATACAACAGCCAATCACTAGTTCAATAGGTGTATGTGCTTTTAAATGTAATCGGGATGTTGCTATTGCACCTGTAATGAAGAATAATAATGTTAGCATAGGTATCATATTTTTACTAAAATGAATACCTAAACCTATAAAAAACATAAGTACTCCACAAATGGCAATCATATGTATGCTTGCTTTAAATTTAGATAGAGCTAATGCAAAGCAGATTATTGTAGATAAAACTATACCAATAAAGAAAAAATAGAGTTCTTCATATTCAGAATACGTTATTACTCGTTTTAAAATTAATACTATAATTAGTACATTTAAAGCTAGAGGAAACAGACGTTCTTTAGTAGTTTCTAAATTTTGAGATTTTACTTTTCCTAAAGATTTTAATAAAAAGTAAATTAGAATTGGTAAAATGATCGTGAGCAACACTAAAGCAACTAATTTTGCTTTTACAATGGGATCAGGAAAATGTCTAGGTGTTTTTTTAAAGTAATATAACGCTCCTATAAATGGCATAAACAATGGGTGAAAAATATAGGATATGCTTTTTAATATTGCGTTCAAATTAAATTTTTTTTCTAAGTCTTGCAACAGGAATATCTAATTGTTCTCTATATTTAGCAACAGTACGCCTAGCTATGGGGTACCCTTTTTCTTTTAAAAGCTTTGCTAACTTTTCATCAGTTAAAGGTTTCTTTTTATTTTCATCTTCAATAACAGTTTCTAAAATCTTTTTTATTTCTCGTGTTGAAACATCTTCACCTTGATCATTTTTCATAGATTCACTAAAAAATTCTTTTATCAATTTGGTTCCGTAAGGTGTATCTACATATTTACTATTTGCTACACGAGATACTGTAGATACATCCATTCCAATCTCATCTGCAATATCCTTGAGAATCATAGGTTTGAGTTTACGTTCATCACCAGATAAAAAGTATTCTTTTTGATAATTCATTATAGAACTCATAGTAATGAATAATGTTTGTTGACGTTGCTTTATAGCTTCTATAAACCATTTTGCTCCATCTAACTTTTGTTTTATAAATAAAACTGCGTCTTTTTGAGGTTTCGATTTTTCTTTAGATTCCTTATACCCTTTAAGCATGTTACTATACTCACGTGATACATGAAGTTCTGGAGCATTTCTTCCGTTTAAGGACAACTCTAATTCACCTTCATTAATTTTAATTGTAAAGTCAGGAACAATATGTTCTATTATTTTTGTGTTTCCAGAATAAGAACTCCCTGGTTTTGGATTTAAACGTTCTATTTCTAAGATAGCATCTTTTAATTGAATTTCATTAACATTAAATTTTTGAAGTAATTTTTGATAATGTTTTTTAGTAAATTGCTCAAATGCTTTACTTAAAATAGAGATTGCTAATTCTACATTTGGATTTTGAGATTTACGTTGTAACTGAATAAGTAAACACTCTTGTAAATCTCTAGCAGCAACTCCAGGAGGATCTAATTGTTGTACTGTTTTTAATACGTTATTAATTTTATCTTCAGAGGTAAATACATTTTGAGTAAAAGCAAGATCATCCATAATATCTGCTAAACTTCGTCTTATATAACCACTTTCGTCAACACTTCCTACTAAAAACTCTGCTATTTTATATTCATCATCATCAAGACGATAGGTGCTCAATTGATTTATTAGATGTTGTGTAAATGAAGTTCCTGAAGCATAGGGAACACTTTTTTCATCATCATCAACACTATAATTATTCGCTTGCATTCGGTATTCTGGAATCTCATCATCACTTAAATAATCGTCTACATTAATATCTTCAGCATTTATGGAGTCATTATCATTAAAATCTTCGTTTGTATTATCAAAATTATCTTCAAAATCTTCTGCTTTATCTTTTCCATTTTCTAAAGCGGGATTTTCTTCTAATTCTTGTTTTAACCGTTGTTCAAATGCTTGTGTAGGCAATTGTATTAACTTCATCAACTGAATCTGTTGAGGTGATAATTTTTGCGATAGTTTAAATTGTAGATACTGTTTAAGCATATTATTACGATGAACTCTTATATAGTTATAAAAGTAAGAAAAAAAACCTGTCTGGTTTTTAAAACTGGACAGGTTTATTATATATTAAAATTCTGCATTTTGCGGTGTTCTTGGATAAGGTATCACATCTCTGATATTACTCATTCCTGTAGCAAACATAACTAAACGTTCAAAACCTAGTCCAAATCCAGAATGTACTGCAGTTCCGTATTTTCTGAGATCTAAATACCACCAAAGCTCTTCTTCAGGAATATCTAAGGCTGCCATTTTTTCTTTTAAAACATCTAAACGCTCTTCTCGTTGAGATCCGCCAACAATTTCTCCAATACCAGGAAATAGAATATCCATAGCACGAACTGTTTTTCCATCTTCATTTAAACGCATATAAAATGCTTTAATGTTAGCAGGATAATCAAATAAAATAACTGGGCATTTAAAATGTTTTTCAACTAAAAAGCGTTCATGTTCAGATTGTAAATCTGCTCCCCATTCATTAATGAGGTATTTGAATTTTTTCTTCTTATTGGGTTTGCTATTTCTCAAAATATCAATAGCTTCAGTATAACTTACGCGTTTAAAGTTATTGTCAACTATAAATCGTAATTTTTCAGACAATGTCATTTCACTTCTTTCAGCCTGAGGTTTACTTTTATCTTCTTGTATTAACCGGTCTTCTAAAAATTTTATATCATCTGGGTTATGTTCTAGTACATAATTTATAACATACTTCATAAAGCTTTCAGCCAAATCCATATTACCCGCTAAGTCCATAAAAGCTACCTCTGGTTCAATCATCCAAAATTCTGATAAATGACGTGATGTATTTGAGTTTTCAGCTCTAAAAGTGGGCCCGAATGTATATACTTTACCAAGTGACATGGCGTAAGTTTCAGCTTCTAACTGCCCTGAAACAGTTAAATTAGTATCTTTCCCAAAGAAATTTTGAGAATGATCGATATCTCCAGTTTCTGTTAATGGTGGATTTTTTTGATCAAGAGTACTTACTCTAAACATTTCTCCAGCACCTTCAGCATCACTCCCTGTAATAATTGGTGTGTGCATGTAATAGAATCCATTTTCATTAAAATAACTATGTATTGCAAAAGATAATGATGAACGTAAACGCATTATGGCACTAAATGTATTAGTACGTGTACGTAAATGTGCATTT
>CAZECB010000189.1:0-4908 GCA_964510745.1 uncultured Flavobacteriaceae bacterium
GTGCAATATCATTGATGATTACAGTAACTTCTTTACCATTGTCTTTATATTTATATCCATAGCCTTGATTTTTATACTCTTCTACAGCTTTTTCATAGTTTCTTTTTTCTTGAGTTGTGGCATTATTTGGTAATGGCGTAGGATAAGGAATGCCTTTTAATAAATACTGTTCTTGATTAAGGTTTTTTGTAGGTGATGGTGGCCGTGGTACCGAGAAATTTGATATAGGCTCAGCTTTCTTTTTTTGAGCATCAGACATTAAATTGTATAATTTCCTAATACGAGTCATATCTTTTAATTTAATTACTAAGTTATCTTTGGGTAAATTATTATAATGCTTTGCTAACCTATTATACTCTTTAATTTGTTCTGGAGTAGCCTTTTCTTGTATAATACCAGGTGTTGGTATGGGAAGAACGGGTATGGCACTAAAATCGGGAAGCTTTTCCGAATTATTTTTTTGAGAATTAGACATTAAACTATGGATGTATTTGACACGTTCAATATCTTTTACTTTTATTATTGGATACTTGTTAGTTGATTTTTTATTGATGTTCTGAACCAATTTATTATACTCTTTAATTTGCTCTGGAGTTGCTTTGTCTTGAGTATAGAAGTAACTTTCATCAACAACAGTTGTCTCTGAAACCGTTGTTATTATTTTACTAATATTATTACCGATTGCTTTATATATTTCATCGATAAACTGAACACTTACAGGGTCTTTTGATATTAACTTTAAATCAGATTTTGAATTATGAGTGAGTTTATTAAAATCTTCATTTATTGTTTCAAGTGTAGTTTCTTTTTCGTTAATCCAAAGTAAATAGTTCTGTTCTACATTAAGAATTGGGGTATTTATAGATAAATTATTATTTGATAATACTTCTTTCTCAACTTCAACCGTATTACTAAAGCTATAAAGCGTTAATGCTAGTAATGGTAAGAGTACTAAACTCCGTATCAAAACAGCACGTTTTGTGGTTTGTGTTTTCATAATTGTAAATCGTTTTTTGATTAATGAATAATTGATGGCATTTGCTAAATCTGATTCTGATTTGTTTGCTGAAAATGCTAATAAAATTTGTTGGTAAGCTGTTGGCATAATGCCTTTGTTTAAAACCCCTTGATCGGCTAAAAATTCGTGATTTAATTTGATTGCTATTTTAGTGAAATAAATAAGCGGATTGAACCAAAAGATGACTTGTAATACCTCTATTAGCAGTACGTCAATAGAATGTTTTTGTTTGGCATGTGTTTCTTCATGCCAAAATACTTCTTGAGGAATAATCTTTGCATCAAACTTTTGCTTATTAAAAAAGATATACCTTAAAAATGTATGTGGTGTCACTTCTTCATTTAATAAAACATTAGTTGTTTTAGGCGTTATTTGTTTTGGGTTGTATTTAATTTTATAAATAAGTTGCGATAAATTTTTAATGAATTTAAAACCAAAAATGAGTACACCTAACCCGTATGTAGACCATAAAATAATAGGCCAATAATTAACTGAAGACGTTTCAATAACCGCTGTTGAAATAGTTTCAAATTCTAAAGGGAATTCCTCAATGACTAATGGACTAACATTGGATGGATTTACATATGTTGTAAAGGTAATTAACGGAATACCTAAAGCCAAAACAATAGCTGCTAATAAATAATAACGCTTAAAGAAATGCATCGCTTGTTTCTCTAAAAACAATTTATAAAATGCTAAAAATATAGCTAAACAAATACTGAATTTTAAAAGATATAGAAGCATTATTATTTATTTTAATGGTTATTGTTTTTATTAGGTGATTTACATGGTTATGTTAGTAATACCGTGTTTTTTAAAGATATTTACTAATGCTTGTACGTGAGGTTTTAACTTATATGCATCACTATTATCTAATGCTAATTGAGTAGATATAGTTTCATAATATTTACCTTCAAATTCATGAATAGGGAATCTAATATCTGTTTTTATTAGTTTAATTTCTATATCATCTTGATATTCTGGTGTTTTTGCAGGTTTTGAACGAAACTTTTTAAAATCGTTTGATTTTGAAAACACAAATGTATTTTTAATTTCCTCTGGTGAAAGTTTAGAGATGATATCTTCTATATTAGTTAAAGAAGTTTCTTTAAAATTTTTATAAGATCGATCTTTACTTATAGCATATTCTCCATCTTTAGATACTGTAATTGTTATATAGCGTTTATTTCCTTCTTTTTCTATTACACTTGGTTCAAGCGTATAAGAACCAATAGGTATGATTATAGGATCATCTTCATCTAATAAATCTAGTCCACTCCTTTTGTTTGAAATAAATGGCGAACTTGGTGAAAATGCTACTTTCTTTTCATCTGAAGTTAGTTGATTAGAAATCTTATAATATGATTTACCATCATAATTTACTCTTACATAAGGAGCAAATGGTGTTATAGGATAATCTAAACCTTTCTTTTCTTCTTTTGGTAAGTAATAAATAAGCATTTGTCTTAACTCTTGCCATAAGTCATTCATTAGTTTCCTGTCTGCTCTAGATTTTTTAAGGAAATGAGGTTTCTTATATCGAAATGCTTCGTATATTTCAAGTTTTTTTAAGAATTCTTCTCTAGTGTTTGTTATTTTTTTAAAAGTTTTTTGTTGAGTTTTCTTTTGTGTGGAAACAGGTTTAGATGTTAAAGAAGTAATATTATAATTCTCTTCATCAGTATTATTTGGACCTCCTTTTGCTTTTGAATTACTGCTATTAGAATAAACTCTAGCAGGAGGCGGTGGAGGTGGAAGTTTTTGAAGCAAAGCTTTATCTTCTTTAGTTAACTCATTTCTTTTTTTATAGTATACTACTCCATCATCATTTTTAAGTCTGATATAAGGAGATAATAGCCCTTTTGGTCGAGATACTTTATTTTTATTAGCTCTAGTTAACCTAAAAAACATACCGCCCAAATCAGAATTAAGCACTTCCATTTTTTCTTGTTCTACTTTAGTTTTATGCACATAATGAGGTGTTTCGTTTTTGAGTTGTTCAAGCAAATTATATTTTTTCTTATATTCTTTTATGACATCTAAGACAACTTCTTTTCCATTTTTGTCATAATACTTTTTAAGATCTCCTTTATATGGATAATAATATTTTTCACCATCAATTATAATATGCCAATCTTCTAATAATACTATGGCTTTATTAGGGGTGTTTAAAACTTTAGCATTGGCTTGTTTATTAGGTGTCTTTTTTTGAGATTTCTGTTGTGCAGGAACAGGTGCTAAAGGACGAACATTATACTTGTCAATATTTTCTTTAGAGATCTTTTTGTATAAAGCATCACCTTGGTAATATAAAATCTTTAATTCTGAGTTATCTAAACCACCTCCTTTTAAAAATTGGGAGACTTGTTCTGAATAAGTTTTAGATAGCTTTTTGTATGCATTAACTCTTGATTTTTTATACGTTTCATTAAATCCTTTTTTAGTAAAAAGACTTACCTGATGTGTTTGAGAGAAACGCTCACTACGTGCATTTTTATATATAAAACTATCTGAATAATAAACAATATCTGTATGGTTTAATGAATTTAATTTAGAGTTATCAATCACTTTGCCATCTAACCAAACTGCATAATTAGTTTTATTTTTCCAACTTTCAAATTCAGATTTAGACGGTTGTTTTTCTTTTACTTTAGCTAAGTTACTATCAACCCCTATGATTGTTTTAGGAAGCGCATCTACTGAATTACGTTGTGCGTCAGACATTAAATTATGATAAATTGTAAAAGCACGTTTATATTTACCCTGATTAATAATATTAGTCTTTTTAAATTCTGTAATAAATGCTCTGTATTCTGCCATTAATGCATCAGATGCGTTATTGCTTTCAAACTGACTTCCTACTACTACAGCATTGGATAATTCATCTATATTACTTGCAATAGATGCTTCTTTTATGGCTATAGTTCTATTACTAAAACTATATAGTGTAATGGCTAATAACGGAAGAAGAATTAAACTTCTTAATAAAATAGCACGTTTTGATGTTGTTGTTTTCATAACTGTAAATCGTTTTTTGATTAATGAATAATTGATAGCACTTACTAAATCTGATTCTGATTTGTTAGCTGAAAATGCTAATAAAATATGTTGATATGTTTTAGGGATAATACCTTTGTTTAAAACACCTTGGTCTGCTAAAAATTCATGATTTAATTTGATGACGTTTTTAGTGAAATAGATTAATGGATTAAACCAAAAGAGAACTTGTAATACCTCTATTAAAAGCACATCAAGAGAATGTTTTTGTTTGACATGTGTTTCTTCATGCCAAAGCACCTCTTGAGGGATTTTTTGAGTTTCAAATTTTTGCTTATTAAAAAATATATATCTCAAAAACGTATGTGGTATAATGTTTTCTTTTAATAATACATTGGTGACGTTAGATGTAATATGCTTTGGATTATATTTTATTTTATAAATGAGTTGTGATAAATTTTTAATGAATTTAAAACCAAATATAAATACTCCCAACCCGTAAATACTCCATAATATAATTACCCAATAACTAACTGTAGTATGATTTTTAAGTGATACCGTGTTAGATGTAGTAATTACAGGAGTTTCTAGAGAGACATTTATGATGTCATTTGTACTTGCAAATTCTATAGGTGTAATTGGAGAAGAATCAACATAAGTGGAGAACGTCATTAGTGGAATACTTAAAGCAAAAACAATAGCTCCTAATAGATAATAACGTTTAAAGAAATGTATGTTTTCTTTCTCTAAAAATAACTTGTAAAAAGCTAAAAATATAGCTAAACAAAAACTGAATTTTAAAATATAAAAAAGCATAATTATTTGTTTTCAATTTGTTGATCTATAATGCTTCGTAACTCTTCTAATTGCGTTTTAGAGAGGTTCGTGCTTTC
>CAZECB010000190.1:0-4900 GCA_964510745.1 uncultured Flavobacteriaceae bacterium
ACTATAATTTCCTTCTTTATCTGGACGTCCAAAATTAAAGCAAATCATTGGATACTCCATACCCATTGGCACGTGTACAGAAATAGCCTTATGATAAGGGTAATCAAATGTCATACGCGAATATGATTTTAATGTACTAGCAACAGCTTTTGTAGACCATTGTTCCCAAAGTGGATTTCCTTCTTTAGAATATAATGACACTGCCATCACATCTTTATCACCAACTTTAACAGCCATCATATCCCAAATAAATTTTCTTGATGAGGCAAAACCAAAATCACGTACATTCTCTGCATATAATTTCCAAGTTTTTGTAGCTGTACTTTTTTTCTTTTCAGTTGCCTCTGCTTCTTTTTGAGTGACAATCACAACAGGTTCATCATATGATTTTTTAGCTTTTTCATAGCGCTTCATCATCTCTTTAGTAAATACCTCAGAACGATTGGTCAAACGCCCTGTACCGTCTAATATATGGTCTGCAGGCACTGTAATATTTACTTCAAAATCACCAAATGGTAATGCAAACTCATCCCGTCCAAAGAATTGTGAATTTTGCCATCCTTCTACATCATTATAAACTGCCATTCTAGGATAGAATTGAGCCATTGCATAAATTCTGTTATCATTTTCCTCAAAGTGTTCATATCCAGAACGACCACCATCTTTGACATGATCATTAATATTATACCACCATTTAATTGAAAACGAAAACTTATCCCCCGTACCCATTGCTTTTGGTAACTCAATACGCATCATAGTACCATTAATTAAATGTGGTAATGACTTTCCATTAGCACCTTTTACTTCTTGAATATTAAATCCGCCATCAAAACGCTCTTTTAAAAAAGTATTAGCAAAACCTTGAGTAGATATTGCAGGTCCTACTCCACGACTTTGTATTAATGGCGTCTTAGAGTCTCTTGCTCTCATATTTTGATCTAATTGCACCCAAAGATATTTTAATTCATCAGGAGAATTATTAGTATAAGTAATCGTTTCATTACCTGATAATCTTGCAGTTTCATCATCTATAGCAATGTCCATTTTATAATCTGCTTGTTGCTGATAGTATGCTGGTCCTGGTGCTCCAGATCCTGTCCTGAACATATTTGGCGTTGAAAACTCATCATACAACTGCTTGAACTTATTATTATTTTGGTGTCCTGGACCACGTCTTGATTGTGTTTGATTCTGTGCAAATGTGCTAGCAGAAATAAATACAATTGAAAGAAATAAATACTGAAGTTTTTTCATCTTTTGTAAAATAATTATTGAATTTTGACAAGAAGTAATTGGTAATTTTATAATCTCCTATTTATTAGAATTATAGTACACTTTTGACTCCTCATTTTAGTTAATAAAATTGAGGCATGAAAGTAGTAAATTTTCAACAAGAATTAAGGCTTTTAATTGAACTTTAACATCCCTTTATCATTAGACGGAGTCAAAATAAAGCTTTTATTTTTTGAATAGATTTTTGTTCTGATTATATTTTGCTGTTCTTCAAATAAATCAAACATGATTTTATTAGTGATTTCTAGGGAATTAATTTTATCGACATTATCTATTTCTAAATAAAAATAAATAATATCATCTTCATACTCTTTTCCTAAAAATGTATAAGTTACTTCTTCATTATTAAGTTTAACTTTAAATTTTTCTGAAAAATATTTTCCTGAATATACATCTATTTGCTTAGACTCATTTTTATCATCTAAGGTTATATTTTCATCATAGCGTTCACGTAATAATGTTTCAAAATCATCTATAAAAACCCTTGCAATCATCTGTAATGATTTTTCATTTTCTTTATATTCAATTTTAGTAACACTAACATAAAACTTGTGTGCAGAAGTTGCCATTAAAAATGGTATTGCTATTAGTAGTACTAGTTTTATAGATAATCGCATGTTATAATTTATTTAATGACAAATGTAACTGTTTTGTGTTTTCAAAAGGTATACCAAAGTTGTTTTAATCTTTGTTATTTTCAATTAACAATTTATATTCTTTTAATTTTTCTCTTAAAAACTCTAAAGATTCAATTTCACTACCACCACAACGTTTTAAAAAATCTTTATCATTTGAACAGAAATAAAAAAAATCTGTGTGGTACTTTTCATCAAGTGTATTAATACTAAAAAAAGATTCTGTTAATTGCTCTCTGATCGTTTTAAGAAGATTAGATCGTCTTTCTATATCTACATTACGTTTTAATTTTTTAGTACGTCCTGATATTTTATTAAGGAGTTTATTGAAATTTATTGCACCTCCAGCACCTAATCCATTAGAAGAAATATCACTAACCCATTTACCACCATCTGCATCAAATAAAGCACGTTCTCTTAATGTTTTAGGTGGTCCTGTATATCCAGGAATTCCTAAGTCATAAAAATTAATATCACGCTTAGCATCTGAATTTCTTATATCTGAATTCAAATCTCCAGTTAATACTTTACCAACAACCACTTCGTCTAATTTATTAATGCGATCTTTCATAGTTACTGTAAATAATTCTCTTTCAAAATTTGATTGGGAAATCACAATAATTTTCTTCTCATATTGTACCGAAGAAAATAAGATAGTATCTTGAATTTTAGCCACAATATTAAATACACCATGCTCATTAGTTGTTACATTTAACTTAGATGTTTTATTGAGTACATGAATCCCCTCTAAGTCACCATTAGCAATAATAACTCCCTTTAATTCTTTAATTTGGGTATTTCCAAAATTAAAGGCGAATAAACAAAGTAGTATGATTATAAATTTAATCTTCATTGATAGTCATTATTTTTTTATAAGCTATTAATTGTTCTTCTAAAAACGTAATAACATTTAACCCAGTATTTCTTTCACAACGCTTTAAAAAATCATCATGTTCTGCACAAAAATAAAAGAAGTCTTCATGAAATTTTTCATCAAGTGTGAATGTTTCAAAAAAAATAATTTTGTATTCTTCTTCTAATTTATCTCTCAATGCAAATATTCGTTCATTTAAAAGCTTTAGTTCTAATTTCTTTTTTCGACCTGAAATTATATTTAGAATTGCCTCTACGCTTCCTCCTTTAGTTGATGTAACATCATGAAAAAGGCGTTCACTATACGTTTTTCTGGGCCCTGTATATCCTGGAATTCCTAAATCGTAAAAATTAATTGAACGTTTTACATCAGAATTTGCAATATCTGCACCTAGATTTCCCGTCAATAACTTCCCTACTATGACTTCATCTAATTCATTAACACGATCTTCTAAAGAGACTGTAAACAATTCTTTTTCAAAATCTAAGTTTGTAACTACAACTATTTTTCTTTTATATTGAACTGAAGAAAACAATATGGTATCCTGTGCTTTTGCCAATATTGTAAATGCACCAAATTGATTGGTAGTACTATGTGTTTTTGAAGTTGTATTAAGCACGTGTACACCCTCTAAATCTTCATTAGCAATAATCTCGCCATTTAATTCTTTAACCTGAGAGTTCCCTAAGTTAAAAATTAACAAGCTCAATGATATAATAATATAATTAATCTTCATTGATAGCCATTGTCTCTTTATAAACTATTAATTTTTCTCCTAAAAATGCGATTATATTGAAGCCTCTACTATGCTCACATCTATTTAAAAAGTTGTCATCTTCCGCACAAAAATAAAAGAAGTCTTTACGGTATTTTTCAGGAAGTTTAAAATTCTCAAAAAAAGAATCTTTATATTCTAACTCTATTTTTTCCTTCAGTTTAAATATCCGGTCTCTCAAAGCTCTTTGCTCTAATCGCTTTTTTCGTCCCGAAATTATATTTATAAGTGTTATTATTTCACCTCCAGATGTTGCTTGATGTAACAGTTTCTCACTACGCGTTCTCTTTATTATGGGTCCACTATAGCCTGGAATCCCTAAATCATAAAAATTAATTGGTCGTTTTACATTAATATTTGCAATATCTGAGCCTAAGTCCCCCGTTAATATATTACCTACTATGACTTCATCTAATTCATTAACACGATCTTCTAAAGAGACTGTAAACAATTCTTTTTCAAAATCTAAGTTTGTAACTACAACTATTTTTCTTTTATATTGAATTGATGAAAACAAGATAGTATCCTGTGCTTTTGCTTGTATTGTAAATATGCCAAATTGATTGGTAGTCGCATTTATTTTTGACGTTGTATTAAGCACATGAATATTTTCTATATCACCATCTGCAATCACAACTCCTTTTAACTCTTTAACTTGTGAATGCCCTAAAGCAATACTTAAAACTACTAATATTGCAAATACGTATCTATTCATTATTTGCAGTAATCAATTGTATATAATTAATCAATTGTTCTTCTAAAAACACTATAATTTTCAAATTATCTTCTTGTACTTTTAAGTCTAAAAAATCATCCTGTTCTGCACAGAAATAAAAGAAGTCTTTTTGATATTCTTCAGCGAGTTTATAAGTACCAAAAAATGATTCTGAATATTTATCACGAATTAAATTTAAAAGCTTCTCTTTTTCATCATCTATAACTCTTTGTTTTAATTTTTTAGTTCTGCCTGAAATTTTATTAAGGACTTTATTTAGGTTTACAACTAGTTGAAGTCCATAATAATATACATATTCACCATGATCTGCATCATGAACTACTCTCTCCTGTCTCGTTAGTGGTTTACCAGTATAACCCGGGATTCCTAGGTCATAAAAATTAATTGGACGTTTTACATCAGAATTTGTAATATCTGAGTTTAGATTTCCTGTTAACACCTTACCTACAATAACTTCATTTAGCTCATTGACACGATCTTCTAGAGTGATCGTAAACAATTTATTATCTATATCTGATTGAGATACAATTAAAACAGTACGCTTATACTGTACTGAAGAAAATATAATAGTGTCTTGTTGTTTTACA
>CAZECB010000191.1:0-4899 GCA_964510745.1 uncultured Flavobacteriaceae bacterium
TAAATTCATTTCCTTATTATAAAAATAATACATCAAACTTGTACCATGATGTGTACGTATAAAATCAATAACACGATCTGGTAAATTGTACTTTTTTGCTACTTCAATACCATCAATAACATGATCTATTATAATTGAAGCGCTTTCTCTTGGAGATAGTACATCATGTGAATTAATTCCTGTAGATTGATTTTCTGTAAAATAGGTTGGGTTTTTCATTTTACCAATATCATGATACAATGCTCCTACTCTAGCTAACATTGAATTTGCTCCAATTTCATTTGCTGCTGCTTCAGCTAAATTAGCAACATTTAAAGAGTGATGAAATGTTCCTGGTGCTTTGTTTGATAATTCTTTTAATAGTTTAGAATTAGTATCTGAAAGCTCCAACAATGATACATCAGAAACTAAACCAAACATTCTTTCATATAAATAGATTAACGGTTGCACAAATAATGTTGCTAAACCACCAAGTATAAATAATCCAAATGTTTTTAACTCTAAAGTTTTTATACTGCCTTCATGAATTACAAAAAATGCAAAATAAGCTACTATATATATTAGCGTAATCTGTCCTACTGATATAAATAGATTAGCACGCTTATACAATTCTGAAATCGTTAGTATCGTTACAATACCTGCAATGATTTGCAAAAACATATATTCATAATTATTAGGAACTACAAAACCTAATAATAGCACGGTAATTACATGAGCAAATAATCCTAACCGGGCATCAAAAAACGCTTTTAAAATTAATGGTAAAATACATAAAGGGACAATGTAAATGTAAGATGAATTATAATTAATAGTAAGTATCGTTAACATGACCATTAATGCTATATTGAAAAATATAAAAGTGACTTTAGTGTTATTTTGAAATACATCTAATCGATACTTTCTCAAGAATAATAATAACATTAATAATGCTAAAGCTACTAATAGTGCATATGCTACTAATATCCAAATATAATTTGCTTCAGTCCAAACTTGAGATTCATACTCAGAGGCAAGGGAATCTAATATTATAAAATGTTCATTATCTACAACTTCACCTTTTGAAATAATTAAGGTGCCACGTTCTACACCACCTCTAACTAATGATACATTATCTAACTCTTCTTGTAAAGCATTCTCTGTTATTGCTTCATCTAATGATAAATTAGGTTTTATAATATCAAAAAACAAAGACACATACTTCAATTCGAAATTACTGATATTAAACTGAGCAGCTTTCGACTTAACAAACGATTCTAAATTATTCTGTTTTATAAAACTTGAATACCGAACTGTATTTTTTTGTTTTCGGTCTTCTAGAATAATAATCTCTTTATCTTCTTTAAAATCATATGTTCTATCTAAAACTCCTTTATTATAAATGGCTTTTAGTATTGTAGTTCCCTTTTTTTTTAGTTGCTCTTTTAAAGGGATAGGTAAAGAATCTATAAAAATAGTATTAAACTGTATTTCATAAGCTGTCTCAACATCTTTAAATACTGAAGTGTTTAAATTAAAATAAGCTGAAGCATTTGCAGTAATTGATTTCTTTTCTGTTTCAATATCTTCATTCGCTTTTTTAATTGCAAAATCAAAAGGTGCTAGTAAATTTTCAGATTGCCAAGGTTTTCCTTTTTCAAAACTATATTTAAATTTTCCGCTTTTAGGAAATAAATACACAATGAGAAACGTAGTAGCAATAAAAAGAAATATCTTATATATTAAAGAATGATTTTTATAAAATTTATTAATAAAGTCTTTCATTTACTAGCTTAAAGTTATATCAAAAGTAATAAAAAAATAAGGAGCAGCATAAGTAAAGGATAATAGGTAAATCTTAACAATTTTCTTCTAAATTTTAATTAATTTCGCAGTAATAATTTCAAAAAAGATGAAAATGAATAAAGAAGTCGTTATTGTATCTGTTGCTAGAACTCCAATAGGAAGTTTTATGGGAGCATTATCTACGATACCAGCTCCAAAATTAGGTGCTACTGCGATTAAAGGGGCTTTACAAAAAATAAATTTAGATCCTAGCCAAGTTGAAGAAGTATTAATGGGTAATGTTGTTCAAGCTGGTACTGGTCAAGCACCAGCAAGACAAGCTGCTATTTATGCTGGTATTCCAGATACAGTGCCTTGTACAACCGTAAACAAAGTTTGCGCTTCTGGAATGAAAGCTGTTATGCAAGGTGCACAAACTATTGCACTTGGTGATGCTGATATTATTGTTGCTGGAGGAATGGAAAACATGAGTTTAATTCCTCATTATTACCATGCACGTTCAGCAACTAAATTTGGACCTACTACTTTTGTAGATGGGATGCAAAAAGATGGATTAGTTGATGCTTATGATGAAAATGCCATGGGTACATGTGCTGATTTATGTGCTACTGAACATAATTTTTCTAGAGAAGATCAAGACAATTACGCTATACAATCATATACGCGTTCTGCTACAGCTTGGGATGCTGGGAAATTTGATAATGAAGTTGTTCCAGTTGAAGTGCCACAAAGACGAGGCGATGCTATAATAGTAAATAAAGATGAAGAATATACAAATGTAAAAATGGAAAAAATTCCTGCTTTACGTCCTGCATTTACAAAAGATGGTACAGTAACTGCCGCTAATGCCTCTACAATTAATGATGGGGCTGCTGCCATAGTATTAATGAGTAAAGATAAAGCCGATGAACTTGGATTAAAAGTGATTGCAAAAATTAAAAGTTATGCAGATGCTGCTCATGAGCCAAAATGGTTTACTACAGCTCCCTCAAAAGCATTACCTAAAGCTTTAGCTAAAGCCAATTTAAATATTGACGATGTAGATTTCTTTGAATTTAATGAAGCGTTTTCTGTTGTTGGTTTAGCAAACATGAAAATATTAAACTTAAAAGATGATAATGTAAATGTAAATGGAGGTGCTGTATCTCTTGGGCACCCATTAGGTTGTTCTGGAGCTAGGATTTTAATTACATTAACTAGCGTTTTAGAACAAAATGATGCTAAATTTGGTGCTGCTGCAATTTGTAATGGTGGTGGTGGTGCTTCTGCTATTGTATTAGAGCGTAACTAAGTTTATATAATGCTATACGGAATCTGCAACTTAAGCATTGTCCCTTTACGATTAGAGCCTAATGATCCTTCAGAATTAGTGTCTCAAATATTGTACGGTGAAGTTTTTAAAATCTTGGAACAACGTAAAAAATGGAGCAGAATTAGATTAGCTTTCGATAATTATGAGGGTTGGATAGATAATAAACAATATCAAGAGATTTCTGAAAGTGATTATAAGTCTTTAAATAAGGTTAATGGTATTTATAATACTGATTTAGTTGAATTTATACAAAATAATGGTGATAACCAATTATATGCAATTCCGTTAGGTGCTACTTTAAATGGATTATCACTTTTAAAGCATTCATATGATGGAAATGCTTCAGAAAATAAAAATGATAAAACTCAGCTAATTTCAACTGCATTACTATACTTAAATTCACCATACCTTTGGGGAGGAAAAACACCTTTTGGCATAGACTGTTCTGGTTTTACACAAATGGTTTATAAATTAAATGGATATAAACTCCTTAGAGATGCTTCACAGCAAGCTACACAGGGAGAAGCATTAAGTTTTATTGAAGAAAGTGAATCAGGAGATCTCGCTTTTTTTGATAACGAAGAAGGTAATATTGTTCATGTTGGAATTATTATGGATGATAACTATATTATTCATGCTCATGGCAAAGTACGTATAGATCGACTAGATCATACAGGAATTTATAATGTAGAAGAAAAAATTCACACTCATAAATTACGAGTGATAAAAAAAATTATTTAAAATAAAAAAACCACTTAAGAGTGGTTTTTTTATTTTAAATAATTAAGAGCAATAGATTTATTTTTAATTTTCAGGCATTTCTATAGCTGCAATTTTAGTTTTTAGTTCTTTAAATTTCGCACTATCATCAATAGCACTATATAAACTCATTAAAGACTTTGCTGCTTCTATGTTTTTAGGAGCTATTTCAAGAGCTTTCTCTAGATATGGAATTGCATCTAGATACAATTGGTTTCTTTTAATTTTTAACTGCTCAAATCTTTTGTCATCTGCTTTAGATGCACCTAATGAATTCATTTCATCAACAATCGATTGCTCTTGATTAATTATAAGAGCAGCAGAACCAATAAGTGCATTGGTATAATTAGGATCTATATCCAGTACTTTACTGTAATATTTTTTAGCATTTTCATGATCATTTATTTCTGAAGCTACTACGCCTAAATTATATATTAAATCAACATTATTAGGTTGAAGACTAATAGCCTTTTCAATTAGCTCTTTATATTTATCTACTTCACCAATCTTGTAACGAATATTTGCCTCTGATATTAATAAATTATAATCATTAGGGTTTAATTGTTTTGCCTTGTTAATAGCTTCGATAGCTTTAACATTTTGACCTTGTTCTACATAAATTAATGCAATGTTCTTAGTAATTTCAGCAATTTTTGAAATACTTTTTGAATCCCTAGGATTATTAAAAGTCTTTGCTCTAACTGAGATATCTCTAAATTCTTTACTAGAAAAAACTTCTTCTTTTTGAGATGCAATATTTGTTGCAAAATACTCAGTCACAATTCCAGTATATCCTAAATCTAATAACTCATCATAAATTTTTAAAGTTGTATCATAATCTTTAGCATTTTGAGATAATAGTGCTGCATTATATAAATATATAGTATCTTTTGAAATTCTATAAGCTTTATCAAAACTAGCAGAAGCATTGATGAAATCTTTTTGTGCCATCGCAGTTTCTCCTTTAGTATACAAGGTACTCACCATAGTTTTTTTCAAATCAGATATTTGAGATCCATAAGTAAACCTACCTATATTCTTTTCTA
>CAZECB010000192.1:0-4879 GCA_964510745.1 uncultured Flavobacteriaceae bacterium
AATATCAATCTATTAAAACTAATCAACTCGCTTTTTTTTAATCGAACTCAGGTTTTCCAATGATTTCCAGAATAAAAGTGACCTTCCATCGTACTATCTGTTACCGTTGCTGTAAATAAAAAAGCATGCGCTCCATCAAAAGTCGATAGTTTTAATTGATTTCCATCCATAACCCCTTCTAAATAACGATAGTCTCCTGTTTGCGTTCTGTAAGTCCCTGTTACTTTTTCACCTTCTTGCTTAAAAATGCCTTTTGCTATATATTCATCGTCTTCAATATTTTCACTAAATACAGTTTCCCAATTGCCTGTTATATTTTTTGTTGGCATCTCTATCGTTTTAAAACGTAAACCATTATTAAATTCAGCACTGAAAGGCACTATCCTATCTAGGCTTTCTTTTATATAACTACCATGAAAATTATCGCCATCAAACTTTGCAGCAATATATCCTTCATATACAGCCATTTTAATATAAATAGAATCATTTCTATATTCTATTTCATCAATATCAACAACTTCTTCAGCATTAACTATTTTTAAAGTATTTTTTGAAGTCACTTCAAAAATAAAAGGTAATTCTTTATTGTCTTGAACTTGTAAAACAGCTCTATATGTTCCTAATTTCAATTCAGGATTTACTTTATTACTACATGACACAAGTATCAAAAAAACTGCTAATATTATTAACTTTCTCATGGGTATATTTCTTTAAATATGTAACCTCAAATTACTATAAAATAGTTCTATAAAAAAAACTTTTCTCCAGTGTAGTTAACGGTCAACTATTATTATCTTTGCAAACTGAAGAAAATAGTATACAATGAAGATTTCATACAATTGGTTAAAGCAATTTATTAACATAGATTGGGATGTTGAAAAAACTAGTGAACTCTTAACTGATTTAGGATTGGAGGTTGAAGGAATTGACATCTATCAATCTATAAAAGGTGGCTTAGAAGGTGTTGTTATAGGTGAGGTATTAACTTGCATACAACATCCTAATGCAGATCGCTTAAAACTAACAACTGTAGCTATTGGAAATGAGACAACATTACAAATTGTATGTGGTGCGCCAAATGTTGCTGCCGGTCAAAAAGTACCTGTAGCCACTATAGGAACTACGTTATATGATGACAAAGGAGAACCTTGGACCATTAAAAAAGGAAAGATTAGAAGTGAAGAAAGTCATGGTATGATTTGCGCCGAAGACGAATTAGGCCTCGGCGAGTCTCACGATGGCATCATGATTTTAGACTCTGCTCTAGAAATAGGCACTAAAGCTTCAGATGTATTTGAAATTGAAAATGATTATGTTTTTGAAATAGGTTTAACACCTAATCGTGCTGACGCAATGAGTCACTTAGGTACCGCTAGAGATTTAAAAGCAGGATTGGTACATCATGATGTCAAAAAAGAATTAATTACACCTTCTGTAAGTGCATTTCATGTAGAAAACAGAACTTTAAAAATTGATATTGATGTTTTAAATAAAGATTTAGCACCACGTTATTGTGGTGTTACTATATCTGGTGTTAGAGTTGAAACATCACCAGAATGGATTCAACATCGTTTAAAAGCTATTGGTTTAAGCCCTATTAATAATATAGTAGACATCACTAATTATGTTTTACATGAATTAGGACAGCCACTTCATGCCTTTGATGCGCATCAAATTGACAGTAATAAAATTGAAGTAAAAACATTGCCTTCTGGCACAAAATTTACAACATTAGATGGAGTTGAACGTGAATTACATGAAGAAGATTTAATGATTTGTGATGCAAAAAAACCACTATGTATTGCTGGTGTTTTTGGAGGATTAAATTCAGGAGTCACTGAAAAAACAACAAGTATTTTTTTAGAGAGTGCTTATTTTAATCCTGTTAGTGTTCGTAAAACAGCTAAACGTCATGGACTAAATACAGATGCTTCTTTTAGGTTCGAGCGAGGTATTGATCCTAATATTACTGAGTACGCCCTTAAAAGAGCTACTTTATTGATTCAAGAAATTGCTGGCGGTGAAATTACCAGTGATCTAATGGATTTATATCCTAATAAAATTGAAGATTTTCAAGTACGCTTAAGTTTTGAAAAAGCAGATCAACTTATAGGGCAAGAAATTCCTAGAGAAACAATTAAAAGTATTTTGGCTTCTTTAGATATCAAGGTTAATAATGTTACAGAAACTGGATTAGGACTTACTGTTCCTGCATATAGAAATGATGTACAAAGAGAAGCTGATATTATTGAAGAAATTTTACGTGTGTATGGTTATAATAACATTGCTACTACAGAAAAATTAAACGCATCCATTTCTAACTCTTCGCCTTTTGAAGATTATAAAGTTAAAAATGTAATTGCCAATCAATTAGTATCACAAGGTTTTTTTGAAATATTAGCAAATTCTTTAACTTCACCAGATTACATAAAATTAAGCAAGCAACTTAAAGAAGAACATAATGTACTAATGTTAAACCCTTTAAGTAATGATTTGTCTGCAATGAGGCAATCTATGTTATTTTCTGGACTTGAAGCACTATCACATAATATTAATAGGAGGCAAAACGATTTAAAATTATTTGAAATTGGAAAAACATATCACAATTATGAATCTAACCGTGAAGAACACAAACACTTCACATTATTTTTAACAGGAAATAAAACCAATGAAAATTGGACTACAATTCAAGCTCCTAACGATTTTTTCTATTTAAAAGGAGTGATCACGTCTATTTTTGAACGCTTAGGAATTTCAAGTTTAAAAGAAAGTCCTGTTAAGAATGATATTTTCAGTGAAGGCATTAGTTTAAGTTTAGGGAAAATAAAATTAGTAGAATATGGTATTATTAAAAAGCAAATCTTAAAAGCCTTCGATATACCTCAAGATGTATTATACGCAGATATTAATTGGGATAATGTGCTAGATGTTGCTAAACATAACAAAGTTAAATTTAAAGAAATTCCGAAATATCCTGAGATCCGTCGTGATTTTGCGTTACTAATTGATGAAGATGTTACATTTAACTCTATTTATACAATCGCTAAACAATCTGAAAAAAAATTATTAACGCACATTAATTTATTTGATGTATATCAAGGTAAGAAGTTACCAAAAGGCAAAAAAAGTTATGCGGTGAGCTTTAAATTTCAAGATGAGCACAAAACGCTTACAGATAAGCAGGTTGATAAAGTAATGAATAAATTGCAAACTAGTTTTGAAAAAAAGCTAGGTGCAGAATTAAGGTAACCATAATGATTTTAAGAAAAACATTAGTTGTATTGATTATGTTTTTATTTATCTTTAAGATAAATGCACAAGGCATATTAGGAGGTGAAAAACCAGCAGATACAGCATCTATAGGAGCACTAGCACTTTACGATTTAAAACAGGGGATTAAAGGTGTTGGGTATTCGTTTTCAAGACCTTTTCATTGGAAAAAGAAAGATTTTACCACATTAGGCACAATAGCTCTTGGAACACTAGCGCTATCATTTGCTGATGAAGATATTAGTGAAGCCTTTATACGTAGTGAACCAGATGTTCCCAACTTTTTTCAAGAAGCAGGGACTCGATTTGGAAGTCCTCAAGTTTATTTTATAGCAAACGCTGGGCTTTATGGTTTTGGTTTATTTACTAAAAATGAAAAAATAAGAAAAACTAGTGTTTTAATTATAGCGTCCTCATTTACTACAGGGCTTATTCAAAGTTTTACAAAAACACTTGTAGGCAGAGGACGTCCTCAAGAAATAGAAGATGGCGAGGTCTTAAATAGTACCGATTTTAGGCTTTGGGATAACAGATCTGAGTTTCATTCTTTTCCATCAGGACACACGGTTTTGTCTATAACTGCTGCACATGCTATAGCAAAGCAATTTAAAAACCCCTGGAGCAAAGTTGCAGTATATAGTTTAGGTTCCGTTGCACCTATTTCTCGTTTGTTTATTGGTGCACACTGGCTAACAGATATTGCTGTAAGTGCTGTTTTAAGTATTGCTGTTGTAGATGCAGTTGATAAATTTTTATTCAAAACAAAGGCATATAATTATGATGGTACTCCTAAAAAAGAAAAATACATTTCTTGGAATTTTGCATTTACTGGAAATCAAATAGGTGTTATCGGTAGTTTTTAATTTGAAGTAGTAATACTTAAGGATGCTAACACTTTGTTTTTAGCTTTCTCAATCACATTTATTGCTTTATCAATAGTCTCTAACTTAGTTCTAAATGATACTACAGCAATACGAATTAAAAATTTCTCGTTAATTTTTGTCGAGCTTAAAAATACTTCACCATCATTATGAATTTCTTGCATTAAGAGATTATTAAATACATTTTCATCCATCTGCTTTGTAGGATACCAAAAATAGCTTACCGATAAATCAGGTTCTGGACCTACTTTAAAACCTAATACAATCAATTGTTCTCTAAAATATTGTGTAAGTAATAGTTTCTCTTCCAAACAAGCTATAAAAGGCTCTATTCCGTGAAGTTGTAGTGGTAGCCATAGACGTAATCCTCTAAAATGTTTTGTCAATTCTGGAGACACATCTGCTGGGTCAACTGGCATATTTTCATTAATAGAATCTTGCATATAATTAGCAGTATACTGGTTAGATTGATAAACTGTTTTTCTATCTTTCACTAAAACTGCTCCAATACCATAAGGTAAAAACAAGCTTTTATGTGGATCTATTACTAATGAATCTGCTAACTCAATTCCTTTAAATAATTCTTTTTTAGATTTCGTTAATATAAAAAACCCTCCATAAGCACCGTCAACATGAAACCATAAATCATTGTTTTTTGCAATTGCCCCTATCTCCTCTAAACCTGAGTTCGATTAATATTTAGGTAAGATTTTAGTAGTAAAAAAGAT